>JAUZQI010000054.1 GCA_030951095.1 Mariprofundus sp.
ATTGGTGATTGGTGATTGGTGATTGGTGATTGGTGATTGGTGATTGGTGATTATTATGACCATATTGACGCACACGATCAAGCAAAAACAACAGCGAAAAATAACATGGGTATTGCGGAGGAATTTACTTATTTCTTTCCATTCGAGAGACTAACCCAGGTAAATTTTCCCTGCTATGAGATATTACGCAGACCAGGGAAACTCAGGGTTTTTCAGCATATCCTTAGGGGAAGCGCTGATTAAATCTGGTTTGATCAGCACTTCCCTAGTCGATATCGGTTACTGTGAAACCGCGTTCACGGAACAGGCGTAGACATGCTTGCACCACAGATGCATCGTATATTGTGCCGCTACTCCGTTCAATCTCCATCAGTGCCGCTTCGATGCCGCGTCCGGTTCGGTAGGGGCGATCGCTACTCATCGCTTCCACCACATCAGCCACGGCCACGATACGCGCTTCCATGCATATTTCTTCGCCTTTAAGACCCTGCGGATAACCCGAACCATCAATATGCTCGTGATGCTGATAGGCAACATCAGCCACCGGCCAGGGAAAATTCACCTTTTGCAAAATTTCATAACCCGTGGCGGGATGGCTCTTGATGATATCGTACTCAATTTCGCCCAACCGGGAGGGCTTGGCCAGAATTTCCGAAGGAATAGCAATTTTACCAATATCATGCATCAGCGCACCAAAATAGATGCCCTCAACCTGCATGTTGCCCAGATCCATTTCCCCGGCTATGGCCTGTGCAACCCGGGCCACGCGCGATCCATGGCCTGCCGTATACGGATCCCGCGTCTCCAGCACCTTACCCACGACCTCAACGGTGCCCTGCAACGAAGCACGCAGCGCATCAGCTGCCTGCATAATCTTGGCGCTGATTTGAAGATCGCGCTGATGGTGCCCCATGACTTCAATCACATGGGCCAGATCACTGGCTGCCTCTTCCAGCAAGGCAAGTTCATCGCCATGAAAAAAACCGTCTTCACTGGCAAATACATTCAGTGAACCGATCACCATACCGTCCACACTAATCGGAAAGGCTGCCGCTGATGCAGCCCCGTGCGACATCATCACATCGCGCATGGCTGCGCTACAGTCAGTGCGATTCAGCGACTGGCAACGAACCACTTTACCGGTTTTAATCGCTTCCAGTGACATCAAACACGATACCTGACGATGCAGGCCATCGGCCAGTAAATCCTCGACACATTGCTCCGAATAGGCGGCATGGGCCGCAGCTATCACTGAATGTTTCTCCCCTTTCAACGCAACCCAGGCCAGTTTAAAACCGCCTTGCAACACCGCAGCACGGCATACCTTCGCCATCGCCTCAGTCTCATTCGCCTCTTCGCGCAGGTTCTGCTCAATAGCACTGATAAAACTCAGCAAACGATTCTGCCGTGCCATATAGTGCGCCAGCCTGATTTGATGAAGCCGGTTCCGGTCAGCCAGCATGCCGACAAATATCACCATGCCAAGCATCAGCATACGCATCCATAATTCATTGGGGTCGTGACTGCAAATCAATGTCTCAAGCAGGGAATATTCCGGTGTAAAAGTATAAGCATGGATCAGTGACTCAATCAACCAGTAGATCGCGCCGGCAAGCAGACCAACCAAAAAGAAGCGATGGCGATCAATCCACCCCCGCTGATCGGTATCTATCATTGGCTGTTCGGTGCCTTGTCCCAGTCCTGAAAGCGTCCGCTACGAATCAGTGCCAACGTCGCATCAACCACGTCCGGGCAATAAAGTGTGCCGCGTCCATCTTCGATTTCCTGGAGTGCCACATCCATACCCAGCGCTGACCGCCAGGGCCGGAAATGACTCATTGCCTCAACCACATCGGCCACCGCCGTAATGCGTGCCGCCAGGCAAATTTCTTCACCTTTTAATCCGCCGGGATAACCGCTGCCATCAAAGCGCTCATGATGCTGCAGGCAAACTTTCGCCACCGGCCAGGGAAAATCGATATCCTTGAGAATATCATAACCACCCTGCGCATGTGTTTCGATCAAGCGCCGTTCCGCCGGGGATAACAAACTCGGTTTGTTCAATATCTCGGAGGGCAGACGCAGTTTACCCAGATCATGCACAGCAGCACACAGCCGAATGCCATCCGTCGTCTCGGCATCAAGCTGCATTTCATGGGCAATACTTCGTGCCAGTTGCGAGGTGCGAATCTGATGCATCTCTGTATAAGCATCACGAGCTGCTACTGCCCTTGAAATGGCTGTTAATACGTCGATCAGAACCTTACGGAAGCGATCCTGTGCCAGATTCCGCTCCCCCTCCAGTTGTTCGACTTTGTGGTAAAGTTTGTGTTCCAGAACATGGTCGTGGAGTTTCCCCAACGGAGCATCCTCAATCAACGGTTGCTGTGGCACCTCAAGTGCATGATGTTCGTAATCCTTAAGCACATCCTGCAAACCCTGCAGTAAATCACTGATAGGGGTCTGTTTGACGATAAAGCGGGAAGCACCTACTGCGCGGGCAAGTGCCCGATCGTCTTCACTCACATAGGTCGCGGTATAAAAGATAAACGGAATATCATGCAGATCATCATGGTTCTTGATGTTTTGACAGAACTGGAATCCATCCACTTCCGGCATCAGAATATCTGATATAATGATATCAGGTCGATGATGCTCTGCTTCGATCATTCCTGCCGCACCATTGGCAACACAGACCACATCATAATCACTGGCACTGAGCACATTGGCAAGCAACTCGCGCACATCGGCATTATCTTCAGCAAGCAAAATCCTGACTTGGGTCATACTCTCTCCATGAGGGTTAGAGCATCAGGGATATTATAAATTAAGTCAACTCATAGTATTCTATAATACCTTATAATAAATCTATAGTTTCCATAAGTTACAATCTTTTCCTCTGAATTTACCTGATATTATATTAGGGGGGGCTGATTAAAAAACGGGGAGACTCCTGATTGCACATCCGGTTTCATACCGTGTTTCCTGCGCACTGCTTAAAAAGGGCGATAGGCAGAAAAATCGGCCAGATCAGCCAGCAACTGCCGGATTTCACTATCGGCATGTGTCGGCAATAATTGTTTGGCGCGTTCGGCATAATCTTTTGCCCGTGCCATGGCAAAACCCGAACCGTTCTGTGCCGCGACATGCTCACGTACCCATTCCCGGTCACCATCTTCATATGAGCCACGTTCGGCAATAAGCTCAACCCGACTTGCCAGTTCCGCATCGTGCTGCATGGCATAAATCAAAGGCAAAGTGATTTTCCCCTCTTCCAGATCATGCCCAACCGGCTTGCCGGCATCCTCGGCCTCAGCCAGATAATCCAGCGCATCATCCATCAACTGGAATGCCACACCCAGACACATGCCGTATTCAGCCATAGCCGTCACTATTTCAGCAGATTGCCCCGCAGCATGGGCACCCACCTCACTGGCGGCCTTGAATAATACAGCTGTTTTACGTTCAATCACTTCAAGACACTCGGCTTCTGTCATCTCCAGATGAAAGGTGCGGGATAACTGCAGGACTTCGCCTTCGGCCAGCGCATTGGTGACGTCACTCATTAATTTCAGCATTGCCATATCACCATCGGCAACCATCATCTGAAATGAACGGGAAAAGAGATAATCACCAACCAGTACCGATGCCTGATTACCCCAGACACCATTGGCCGATGGTGCACCACGCCGCTGATCTGATGAATCAACCACATCATCATGCAACAGCGATGCCGTATGAATAAACTCGACCACCACGGAAAGTGGAATATGCCGATCACCCTGATAGCCAAACAGACGCGCCGTCAGTAGACATAACAATGGCCGTAGCCGCTTGCCACCACTGTTGACGATATAATACCCGATGGCAGGAATCATCATAATATCGGATTGCAGATTTTCATGGATACACTCATTTACCCGCGCCATATCAGATTGGCACAGTTCGACAGCACGTTCCAGCGAGGTATGAATGGATGAATCAGTCACGAGCTGAGCATCGTATGCATGCGATTCGTGCCGTCAAGCCAAAGCAACGCTATCATACGCAAATGGAAATCATCCTTGCCTCCCGTTCTCCCCGCCGCCTTACCCTGCTGCAAAGCGCTGGCCTGGCCGTGGAAGTCCGCCCTTCACACATTGATGAAACCCCCTTCCCGGGTGAATCCGTGCATGCCATAGTCAAACGACTGAGCCGGGAAAAGGCTACCGCTTGCAATGCGCCAGTCGACAGACCTGTTATTGCAGCAGACACACTGGTCACCATCGGCAACCATGTACTCGGGCAACCACGCGATCTGAAACAGGCAAAAACCATGCTGCAACAACTTTCCGGAGCTGAACATCAGGTAATCACCGGAGTCTGCGTATATCTGAATGACCGGCTTCTGCAACAGCATGTCGTTACCTGTGTCCGTTTCAGGACAGTTAGCTCAGACGAAATCGATACCTATCTGGCTCACAATGATGTGCTTGATAAGGCAGGTGCTTATGCCGTGCAGGGCGGCGCAGCCAGCTTTATTGAATCCATTGATGGCCCGCTGGATAACGTCATCGGTCTGCCTGTCCGTGTTAGCCTGCAAATGCTGTCTGAAATCCGGTAATTTCTGGACAACTACCGAACATATGATGCTTCTTCGTATACTTCCTGTGTTCAGTGATGAATAATGACGCATAAAAAATTATTGGGATAAATCATCATGAGCGTAGAACTACTGGTCAATGTGGCTCCGTTTGAAACACGGATTGCACGTATCGAGAATGGACATCCTGAAGAAATTTATATTGAGCGTGAACGTGGTCTGAAAGGTAATATCTACAAAGGCCGTGTTCAGCGTGTACTGCCCGGCATCCAGGCTGCTTTTGTCGACATCGGGATGCAAAAAGCCGGCTTTCTTTATGCCGGCGATATCGCCACCGCCAAACAACAGGTCGACAGCTTCACGGAGGATATGGAACAACCTGATGAAGCCAACTGCGCGGCTGAAACTGCCGACAGCTTACCCTCACGCCGTAATGCGCCACCGATTTCCGGCCTGCTCAAGGATGGTCAAAATCTGATGGTTCAGGTGTCCCGTGAACCCATTGCTTCCAAAGGGCCTCGCCTGACCAGCCAGCTTGGTTTGCCCGGTCGTTATCTGGTTTATATGCCAAATCTGGATCATATCGGCATTGCCAGGCGCCTCGAAGATCCGGAAGAACGTGAACGGTTGCTTAACATCTGCAAGTCCATGAATCTGCAACAGGGTGGCATTATTATCCGCACAGTTGCCGAAGGAAAAGAGGAACCTGAATTGCGTCAGGATCTCGATTTCCTGTTGCGATTATGGACAGATATTGAAAAAAGAGCCAAGAACTCCGCCCCTGGCTCCATGATCCATAAAGAGCTGAACCTGTATTTGCGTGTCATGCGTGATTATGTCGATGCTGAAGTAGAAAAAATTCATATCGACTCCCGCGAAGCCTATGAAACGATGAAAAAATTTGCCCGCCGTTTCATGCCGGAAGTGGCCAAAAAGCTTTATTACTATCCGGGCAACCGCCCGATTTTTGACGTCTATGGCGTCGAAGAAACCATGGAACGGGCACTGCAACGGCGTGTAGCACTTAAATCCGGTGGCCATATTGTTATTGATCAAACCGAAGCATTAATTGCCATTGATGTGAATTCAGGATCCTTTGTCGGCTCCAGAAATATGGAAGAAACCGGCTTCAAAACCAATCTCGAGGCCGTGCATGAAATTGTACACCAGCTTCGCTTGCGTAATCTGGGCGGCATTATTGTGGTCGATTTTATTGACATGCAGGAAGAGCAAAATAAATTGAAGCTGATTGAGGTTCTGGAAGAGGCCCTGAAACGGGATAAAGCGAAAA
>JAUZQI010000055.1 GCA_030951095.1 Mariprofundus sp.
CGCTCATCCAGTAGTGGAAAGCGAATGGAGCGGGAGGCGTCCAACCTCAAACGTAGCGGATCCATCAGTGCAACCGATGCGCCTGCATCCCAGGCCGTAGCGCGATTGTAGATGGAACTGAGCGCACCCTTGGTGAATTCATCCCGAGAACGTTCATTGCGCACGCCGCCATTGATGCTCCAGTTGTTATCAGCTGAGCCGACCGTTAACTGCCCGTAATAACCATCGCGTTTGTGATCGAACTCGGTATTGCCAACAAAACCACCAAAATTAAACGAGCCGTTACCCCTGTCGATATCGGCACCGGCAACGATTCGGGTGATCATTTTATCACCTGTGGTGAACGCCAGCTTAGGGCGAAACGAAGCATTGCGCTGCACAAAATCACTGACCGATTTAAAACTGACAAACTCGGAATGCACATCTCGACGGCGAAAACCGCCGTCCAGATCGGCTTCAAGTCCGAAATCCGTTAACCAGTTGAATCCACCATCCACAAAACTGTCATTGGTGCGGCTGAAGTCTTGCGGGTTTTTTGCCTGTTTGCGGTTGGCGCTGACTTGCGCCCGGCTCAGCGCACCGGGCAAACCGACCCGATCCCGATGATGATTACCAGAGATGTGCAAGCTCAGGCTGTTGGTTAGATCGGCTTCGGCGCGTGCGCCGCCATCAAAGCGGTCAAAGAAATTATTGTCGCGGTAGCCATTGGTGGTCAGGCCAGAAAAATTAGCCTCCAGACGTGTTTTCCCGGCATCGGCTCCGATGCGGCCCTGCCCGGTGAATTCGCCAAAACTGCCGCCGGCCAGGCTAATGCTGCCGCCGGAAGCCGGAATCTTGGTAATAATATTGATCACGCCACCGACGGCGCCGTTACCATATAAAACAGAACCGGCACCATGTACGATTTCAATGCGTTCAATCTGATCGAGTGGAATCTGGGTCCAGTCGGTGCCTGACAAATCCGGGTTGTTAACTCTGCGACCATCAATCAGCACTACATTATTGGCTGCTGATGATTCACCAAAACCACCCAGATCCACCTGGGCTTTAGCTCCGACTCCACTGGTGTCGCGCACAGCAATGTTTGCCTGTCCCTTGAGAAGGTCGACAATATTCACCGCATGCGATTCCTCAATGGTTTTCCGATCGATTATTGTTACCGGTTTTGATGATGTTACCGAAGGTGTTTCAACCCGGCTCGATGTAACATTCATTTCCCCAAGATCCTGAGTCTGGGCAATCGTTGTTGAAGGCATGACTGCCATCAAGGCTGCCAACCATAATATATACTTCTGTTTCAAGATTCCTCCACGCCCGCCGCGCATTTATATTATTGCGGTTGAAGAATTCAGAGGTGGGGATGTGGATGAAGGAGGGGCAGCAGTGGCGCTATCAGCTCCGGCACTACCTCCCTCCGAGGTCTCAAACCGATGGCATGCGGAATAATCCATCATGCCGTGTTCGGGCCGGTCTCCTGGCTTGCCTTCATCCTTTGCTGTTTCCTTCCCGGGGTTTAGTGAAGAAATCCCGGTGGATTCAAACAGCATCGTCAGGCCTACAGTAGCGGGGGCTGCGCCGGAATTGATGAATTGTATAACATACAAAAACACCGCACCGGACTTCCCGTTTCACCCGTGGCCGAACGAAGCTCGCTCAACCGTGGGCACCCAAAACGGGGCGAACCATAGCTATGTAGATTGCCTGCGTCTATGGTTCACTTGAACAGCAGTATATTGAGTTGTAGATAAGGTTTGTTATGTATTCAGGAAATATCAGCTGTTGAATGGTTATAAATTCAACTCTTTCCAGATGGCATCAATGCGCGCTTTGACGTGATCTTCCATGATAATCGGACGACCCCATTCGCGGCTTGTTTCTCCCTTCCACTTGTTGGTTGCATCGATACCAACCTTGGAACCAAGCCCGGCCACGGGGGATGCGAAATCGAGATAATCGATGGGTGTGTTCTCAGCCATGGTAAAATCACGAGCCGGATCGCAACGGGTGGAAACGGCCCAGATCACCTCCGGCCACGATCTGCAATCAATATCCTCATCGACAACAATAATAAATTTTGTATACATGAATTGCCGTAAATACGACCAGATGCCGAACATCACCCGCTTGGCATGACCTGCATAGCCCTTGCGGATGGAAACCACCGCCACGCGATAGGAGCACCCTTCCATCGGTAAGTAAAAATCGACAATTTCCGGAAACTGTTTTTGCAGAATCGGCACAAATACTTCATTGAAGGCCAAACCCAACACTGCAGGTTCATCCGGCGGTTTGCCGGTATGGGTGGAATGATACATCGCATCACTGCGCATACTCATCGTTTCCACCGTAAATACGGGGAACATTTCCGTTTCATTGTAATACCCGGTGTGGTCGCCAAACGGCCCTTCCTCGGCATATTCATTTAACGACACATGTCCTTCGAGTACAATTTCAGCCGATGCCGGCACCTGCAAAGGTACGGAAAGACAATCACACAAAACCGTTTTCTTGCCGCGCAGCAACCCGGCAAACTGATATTCTGACAGTGTATCGGGGATCGGCGTAACCGCCGCAAGAATCGTCGCCGGGTCAGCACCAATCACAACCGCACAGGGGAACGATTCGGCACCGGCCTTCTTTGCTTCTTGATGATCCTGAGCGCCGCCACGATGTTTGAGCCAACGCATAATCAGCTTGTTTTTACCGATTTTCTGTTGGCGATAAATACCGATATTCTGACGATCCTTGTTTGGGCCGCGCGTTACTACCAGCCCCCAAGTCAACAACGGCGCGACATCATCCGGCCAGCAGGTCTGAATGGGTAGCCGATCCAGATCAACCTTGTCACCTGTGAGGACAAGTTCCTGCCAGGCCGCTTTTTTGACGCGTTTGGGCTGCATATGTATCACTTTTTTCAATACCGGAAATTTATCCCAGGCATCCTTGAGACCTTTGGGAGGCTCAGGTTCTTTCAGATAAGCCAGCAACTCACCAATACTACGCAGTTCATCTGCAGATTCTCGTCCCATGCCCAGAGCAATTCGTTCGGCGGTGCCAAACAGATTGGTCAATACAGACATATCTGACTTTTTGACATGCTCGAATAACAGGGCAGGCCCGCCGGCACGCAGCACCCGGTCTGAAATCTCGGTAATTTCCAGTTCGCTGCTGACTTCAGCCTTGATTCGTTTTAATAACCCCCTGCGTTCCAGATCGGCGACAAAGGCACGCAGATCTGTATAACTCATGCAGAGTTTCCCTCGATCTCGAATACGGTATCCAGCTTGGCCAGTTCAAACACATCACGCACATTTTCACTCAGGCCGGAGAGCACAAAGCGTCCGCCCGTCAGACGAGCCCACTGCAAACCCTCCACCAATGTGGCGATGCCGGATGAATCCATGAAATCGACATGCTCAAGCGCAACGCGAATTTCCCGGGTGCTGGCATTGAGCAAAGGCTTTAATTGTTCCCGCAAACGCGGCGATGTATGAATAGTCACATCACCATGCAAACGCAACAGAACATGATTGTCGTCCTCATCTGTCCGCTCAAACTTAAGACTTGTGTCCATTTTGTTCACCACCTTTTCAACTGGCGCCATCATTGATATTGAATATCAACCGCCAACGATTACCATCCGTACACACTTCATGTTCACAGCGATCAGCCACCGAACAGATGAGCCTCAGCCCAAGTCCTCCGGGACACAACGACTCATCGCTCGGGGCATGAGTCGTAGCTTCTTCAAGATTTCCAGTCCATCTTACTGCTGCATAATCTCTAAAATCAAAAATCAGTTCCTGACAGCCTTCCACGTTACCATCTATACAGGTTTCAAATTCCACTCTGCCCGGTTTGCCATTATAAGCGTGCGCGGCAATATTGGCGAACAACTCATCTACAGCAATTGCCACCCGATTGCTTTGCAATTCAGCCATGCCTGCCCGGGCTGTCATTACAGCAACCACGGAACGCAAAACATGAATGCAATCACTCTTGCAGTTCAACTGCAGGCAAAGCTTGCCCACATGGCTGCTTTCGCAGTCAGGGAAAGAGACATCCTGTATGCAATTGCTGGTTACCATAACACCTCGAATTAGAAGTCTGTCCATAAGCGAAACGGGAATGCACTAAAAAAATCAGAGTATCGGCACGACCCATGGACGGGGCTCTGAATCAGTGCAGGGTGCACTAATGCAGAGCGTCCCTAATCACCAAGTTTGGCGCTGCGTTGATGCAAACGCAACAGATAGCGCTGTTGTCATACCCTGTTTGATCATGATTCAGATGAACCCCCAATGTTAGCGACTGGAATAATCAGGTATGATTATGAGCCACTTGTAAAAGTCGTGAGCGACAATCTGCTTCCCCACTTCGCCGTTTTCCAAGCTGAATCTTCGAGGCATGGAATCACCATACCTTTCAATCCAGCCTGAAAATCCACTCAAAGTGGGATTGCACCTTATCCACCCAGACTTTTGCAAGTAGCTCTTATGAATTACCTGTTTAACGTGAAGCAACCCATGCAGACGCGTTAACGGGCAGGTTGTGACTCTCCGCTTTTTTCTTCCGAGCCGAACCATGCGTTAGGTAAACCCATCAGCCTCTCAATAAAGCAGGGCGAAGCGAGTCCTGCTGATTCCGGCTTGACTGCCTCTACCTTGGCATCGGTAAATGGCCCATAC
>JAUZQI010000056.1 GCA_030951095.1 Mariprofundus sp.
GGGTGGGTTTGGATTTCATTTCTCCGGCTGAAGCTATATATGGTACCAGTGTCAGATGAATATAAGCGGTATTTTTCTTACCCAGATCAAAACGCAGTTGGCGAATCGCTTCCAGAAAAGGTTGCGATTCGATATCACCGACTGTACCGCCGATTTCCACCAGTGCGATATCCACATCTTCAGAGCGCAGCGACAACACGGCATTTTTAATCGCATCGGTAATATGCGGAATAACCTGCACCGTTGCACCCAGGTAATCGCCACGCCGTTCACGCCGAATGACCGACTCATAAATACGACCAGTGGTATAATTGGAGCGCTTCGACATGACCGCATGGGTAAAACGCTCGTAGTGACCGAGATCAAGATCGGTTTCCGTGCCATCATCAGTGACAAAAACCTCACCGTGCTGGAACGGACTCATGGTGCCGGGATCAACATTAATATAGGGATCAAGTTTCTGCATGGTGACACGCAGACCACGCGCTTCAAAAAGCGCTGCAAGGCTAGCCGCAGCAATGCCTTTTCCGAGCGACGACACTACCCCGCCGGTGACAAAAACGAATCTTGTTTGTTTATTCATGACTGGACGGGAATGTATCAGAACGAACTTGCCGATTCCAGCTCAGGATCAGATTATATTCCAAATCAGCGTACTGTAATCAATCGTCGTTCAATATGGTCGCCATCGCACTGAATATCGACATGAATAGTGCCTTCCGGCAGGAGATCATGAGCCCTTTCCGGCCATTCAATCAGACAAATCCACGGCGGTAGAAAAAAATCTCTCACGCCAAGCATTTCTATCTCGGTCACATCTTCCAGCCGATACCAGTCCATATGAGCAACACGGCAATGGTCAGCATCATATTCCTGAATAATGGCAAAGGTTGGACTGGGTAAAGCTTCGTCAGTGACACCCAAAACACGCATAACCGCCCTGCAAAATACGCTTTTTCCAGCCCCCAGTTCACCGGCAAGAGCAATCACATCACCCGCCTTCAGAGATGCTGCGAAGCGGGTGGCAATTTCAACGGTTTCTAATTCGTTATAAGACTGGTAGCTCAAACCTGTTATCTGTTGGAAACCAGTGCCTTGATGACATCGTGTTTGCTGATCATACCAACCACCGACTCGCCATCCATCACTGGCAGGTGATGCACGTTCTCATCCCCCATAACGGCGGCGATTTCACCCAGATCAGCATCCACACGAATCGTAACTACATGGGTTCGCGCCAGATCTTCGGCAGTCATTGCCTGCAACTGTTGCAACTCCTGTTCAAATCGGGATTCGCCGACAGGAATTACCATATCAAACAAGGCCATAGCTGTCGGTACATGCAAGTTTTTCTGCTGATCAATTAAATCACTTTCTGTGATCAAACCGAACAGATGCTTATCATCGTCCACAACCAGCATACCTGTTAAATTTTCATCAGCCAGACGTTTGGCAACATCGTCTACTGATACATCCATCAAGCAATAGGGCGGATCAGCATCCATAATGTTCCGGGCAACAATTTTGGAGTACGGCATAACGAGCCTCCTTTGCATCTCTAACGCGCATGTATTTTTTTCACCCCGAGATATAAAATATTATCTGAGGGCGAAAAAATCATACAAGCGCAAGTTTCATGTTAATGATAAAGCAAAACAGGTCAGGATAAAAGGCCTGCTACAATTTAGCTTTCCAGGGCCAGTTCGGACACTCAGGGATTTATTAAAAACATCTCAAGTTTTGTGATAAATTTCCGAGCCGGTACGCAGAAACTCGTCTGATTGTTCAGCCATGCCTGCATCGATGGCTTCCCTTGTCTCCAGACCATGCGCTTTGGCATAATCACGTACATCCTGAGTGATTTTCATCGAACAGAATTTCGGCCCGCACATGGAACAGAAATGAGCCACCTTGGCAGAATCCTTTGGCAGAGTTTCATCATGAAATGACCGCGCCGTATCCGGATCCAGGCTCAGATTGAATTGATCCTCCCAACGAAACTCAAAACGCGCCTTGGATAGCGCATCATCACGCTGCTGCGCACCCGGATGCCCTTTGGCCAGATCAGCGGCATGGGCGGAAATTTTGTAGGTGATCACACCGGACTTCACATCATCCCGATTGGGCAGACCCAGATGCTCTTTTGGTGTAACATAACAAAGCATGGCGCAACCATACCAGCCGATCTGCGCAGCGCCGATGCCGGAGGTGATATGATCATAACCCGGTGCAATATCGGTAGTCAGGGGGCCCAGTGTATAAAACGGCGCTTCATCACAGTATTCTAGCTGCAGATCCATGTTTTCCTTGATCATCTGCATCGGCACATGGCCGGGGCCTTCAATCATGGTCTGCACATCATGTTTCCAGGCAATTTGTGTCAGTTCTCCGAGCGTTTTCAACTCACCCAGTTGTGCTTCATCATTGGCATCCGCAATTGCGCCCGGCCTTAAACCGTCACCGAGCGAAAAGGACACATCATAAGCCTTCATGATTTCGCAAATATCCTCGAAATGCGTGTAAAGAAAATTCTCTTTGTGATGCGACAAACACCATTTGGCCATAATCGAACCGCCGCGCGAGACAATACCGGCTAGTCGTTTCGCAGTCATCGGCACATAACGCAGCAACACACCGGCATGAATGGTGAAATAATCCACGCCCTGTTCGGCCTGCTCAATCAGGGTATCACGGAACACTTCCCAGGTCAGATCTTCGGCCACGCCATTGACCTTCTCCAGCGCCTGATAAATTGGCACCGTACCAATCGGAACAGCAGCATTACGGATAATCCATTCGCGTGTTTCATGGATATTCTTGCCGGTCGAGAGATCCATAATGGTATCGGAGCCCCAACGGGTTGCCCAGGTCATCTTGTCCACTTCTTCTTCAATTGATGAAGAGAGCGCCGAATTACCAATATTCCCGTTGATCTTAACCAGGAAATTACGCCCGATAATCATCGGTTCCAGTTCCGAATGGTTGATATTCGCCGGGATAATGGCACGGCCTCTGGCTACTTCATCACGCACAAACTCAGGTGTAATCACGCGCGGTATATTGGCACCGAAAGATTCCCCCGGGTGCTGTCTGGTAATTTCACGCAGATGTTCACGTTTCTGATTCTCACGAATCGCAACATATTCCATTTCCGGAGTGATAATTCCCTGTCGGGCATAGTGCATCTGCGATACATTCTTACCCGCTTTGGATTTTCGTGGCTGCTTCAGATGCTCGAAGCGCAAGTGATCGAGGCTTTCATCATCGCGACGTTCATTACCGTAATCGGAAGACAGGCCTGTTAAAAACTCAGTATCGCCGCGTTCTTCAATCCAGTTCGTACGCACATCAGGCAAGCCTGTTTGCAAATCCAGTTCAACGGCCGGATCGGTATAAGGGCCGGATGTATCGTACACAAGAACCGGAGCATTCTCTTCATCACCGGCATTGGTTTGGGTCGGAGAAAGGGAAACCTCGCGCATCGGCACACGGATATTGGAACGCGATCCTTCGATATAAACCTTGCGGGAATTGGCTAACGGCTGTTGTGCATTATAGCTATCCCCCACTATATTTCCGTCCAAAGTCGAACCATTTGCCTGTATTGTCATCTTGCCTCCAAAGCCCCTTTCATTAAAAGAGGATCGCAACTATAACGAAGACATACGATAGGGCATAGAAGCAGGCAACAAAACCTTTCGGGAACTGTGGAAGATCATCTCTTGAGCAAATCAGCCAGCGGTTGCAGGTGCATCTCATAATGCTTCCAGACACCTACGGAACGGGTATACACCGGTTGGCGCACTTGCGTCATACTGGCTGTCAGCACACGATTATCGGCACGGTGAAAATCGAGACAGGCAGGGCTCCATTCCAGCCCACAAGCCGCCAGCAATGCTCTGCTCTGCTGTTCCTGATCATCAACCAGTTTCTCATAATCAATTTCGATCAGCATGCCTGCCGGCAAGGTAAGCGCCCAGTGCTTCATCAGTTTCACATACATGCGATAATAGCGCCCCAACTCACCGAGATCATGTCCATAATCGAACAAGCCTCCGGTAATATTATTTTTATAAATTGATAGACAGGTATCCAGCGGGTGGCGCCGCACATGAATGATTTTCGCCTGCGGCAGCAAACGGGCAATAGAGCCTATGTGAAGAATATGGTTGAGTGATTTGTCTGTGTACCGAAACGCATCAGGATTAACCTGCCGCAACCGGCCCAGATAAGCATCACCGCCGACCCGACATTGTGTCGTAGTCCATGCACAAATTGAGACCGGATCAGCTGCACTGTTAGCAGCCTCACTGGACACTGAAGCTATCGACTCATTCAACATGTGATTTTCGCCGCAACTGCATACATCCGGATGGGCTGACAAAATCTGTTCTACCAGTGAGGTCCCGGAACGCGGCATGCCCAACACAAAAATCGGTACCGGATCATCAATGGCCGAATGCTCTGCAACCACATCGCTTGAGTAACATGCCATCAGCCGCTGCATCCGTTTGAGTTCTACTGCCTCATCGTAACGGCTGAACCCACGCCTGATCTCGTTTGCTTCCTGCATGTTTGCAAATGCTTCATCGTAATGACCGAGGTCATCATCCACCTTGGCCAACGCAAAGGCCATATTCATCCGTTCAACAGAACCTTCCGGACAGCGTTTATAAAGCTGCCGCATGGCAAGAGCATCATCATTCTCATGATCAAAGCGCTGCAAATCGGCCAGCACTGTACAAGCTTCAGTATAATCCGGTTCGCACGCTATAGCCTGCCGGATTTCTTTTTCACCCTCGGCCAACGTCCCGTTTTCTATATCCAGCAATCCCAGACTATAAAAAGCCTGCGCATTTTCCGGATCACGCTTGAGTATGGCATTCAAATGCTCGCGCGCCCGCACGATGCGCCCACTGTCGTGACAGGCCTGAAACAGCCCCATACGAATATTGAGATCTCCCGGTCGTTGCTTTCTGGCACCCTCAAGCAATTCAATTGCCTCATCATATTGCGACAAACAGACCAAAGCTCCGGCCAATCCAATCCGGACATTGATGTCATGGGAATCAAGCGCCAGAGCCTGCCTGTAAAGCGGAACAGCCTGTTTATATTCCCCGACAGACAGATAGAGCCCGGCCAGTGCTGCCACAAAATCACCCCGTTTCGGTGCCGCCTCAATCGCTTTGCAAAAATGGCTTTCCGCCTGCTCGCATTGATCGCAATCGCGGGCCAACACGCCACGCAAATAGGCAGCATCGGCATTGCCGGGTTGAATGCCGTCAATCTCTT
>JAUZQI010000057.1 GCA_030951095.1 Mariprofundus sp.
ACCGCCTCGGCAGTACGCCTCGGCCATACGCCTACCGCAGCATGATTCAGATAAACCAGATGCGACCTAAGCGGAAACTCCTCTGCCAACTCATTCATCCCCCAACTCCACCCCTGTTACAACTATTCTGCAAGCAAAGGAGCTACTTGCATAAGTCTGGGTGGACAAGATGCAATCCCATTTTGAGTGGATTTTCAGGCTGAATTGAAAGGTATGGTGGTTCCATGCCTCGAAGATTCAGCTTGGAAATTCGCCGAAGTGGGGAAACAGATTACCGCTCACGACTTTTGCGAGTGACTCAAAGGTCAGAGCTAAGCCAGAATAGCTGATATTACTGAGCGAGCACGATTACCGGGCCACTTCAGTTTTCAAGGCTCTTTTATTTTTAAAAAATTAATGCACCGGAGCAAACAGACCATCGAGCTCTTCTGTTGTCCATAACTGTTTTTTCCTGCCACCTTTCTGATGGATCGCACTGGCCAGTTGGCGTTTGCGTTCCTGTAGTTCCAGAATTTTCTCTTCCACCGTACCTTCGGTAATCAATTTATACACAAACACCGCTTTATCCTGACCAATACGATGGGCTCGATCTGTGGCCTGGGTTTCTGCTGCCGGGTTCCACCATGGATCGTAGTGAATGACCGTATCGGCCGCTGTCAGGTTCAAACCGACGCCACCGGCTTTGAGACTGATCAGAAACAGTGGCACTTCTTCATTCTGAAAGGATTCAATCGGCGTCTGCCGATCCTGCGTCTGGCCGGTCAGTTTAACATAAGCAATATGATGCCGGCTTACCTCATCTTCAATCAAACGCAGCATGGAAGTAAACTGGGAGAACAACAGCACTCGCCTCCCCTCCTCGATCATCTCTGGCAACATTTCCATCAGCATCTGCAATTTGGATGATGCAGGGGGTTCACCCTGTAATCCATTCACCAGACGCGGGTCGCAACATACTTGCCGCATTTTCAGCAACGCATCCAGCACCACAATCTGGCTTTGGCCCGAACCCATCGTCGCCATGGCATCGCGTACCCTTTTCTGCATGGCAAGACGCACACTTTCGTACAGTTCCCGCTGTGCTCCCTCAATTTCAATACTGCGAATCATTTCTGTTTTTGGTGGCAGCTCCAGCGCTACGTCTTCCTTGCCTCGCCTGAGCATAAACGGCCGCAGGCGCACATTTAACGCATCCTGACGCGCCGCATCCCCTTCGATTTCAATCGGTTTGCGAAATAATTTCGAGAACCCACGCATATCATGCAGATAACCCGGCATCAGAAAATCAAATTGGGCCCATAATTCGCCCAAGTGGTTCTCCATCGGCGTACCTGTCATGCACAACTTATGAGATGCATGCAGTCGGCGCACCAGTTGCGCCACCTTGGCCCTCGGGTTCTTGATATACTGTGCTTCATCGAGAATCAGCATGTGCCAGTTCTGCGCTTCCAGCACCTTAAAATCACGCGCCAGTAACGGATAGGTCGTCAAGACCAGATCAAAATCGGCCAGCTTGTCAAAAGCCATTGCGCGTTCCGGGCCATGCAGCACCAGCACGGATAATTCGGGTGTGAATTTCTCCGCTTCGCACCGCCAGTTATGCATCAGGCTGGTGGGCGCAAGCACCAGCGCCGGATACCCCAAACGACCGTCTTCCTTCTCTTTCAAAATATGGGCCAGCGCCTGCACAGTTTTTCCCAAACCCATATCATCGGCCAGAATCCCGGCCAAACCCATCTGCCGCAGAAACTGCATCCAGTTTAAGCCTTCACGTTGATAATCGCGCAACTCCGCCCGCAAGGTTTCCGGCACATCACAAACGGGTATATTGCCGATATCCACCAGCTGTTTCATTTGCTTCAACCAAACACTGCTGTTGATACGCACGGGCTCTTCCGATTTACTGATACTATCTTCCAGTGCCAGCATCTGCGGGGCAGATATCTGAATATCATCGGTCTTACCGCTGGCAAATACATCCATCATAAAGTGTAGAATGTTAGCTACCATTTCACCCGGCACAGGCAATAAACAACCATTAGCCAAGGGTAACGGGATATGGGATTTCTCTTTCAATTGAGTCAACGATTCGGCTTTCAATAAATCCGGTTTACCACTCACCCAGCGCGCCAGCGCATCAATGAGATCAATCTCGTCACCGCCATCAAGAGTCACCATAAAGCTAGCCTGTCCTATCAGGCTGTTTGAAGTATTTCCTCCACCCTGCGCAAGATTCAATTCCCATGATGCGGCGTGCTCCAGCCGCAATCCGAAATCATCGGCGATATCAACACGGAAGCCTTGTGCTTCCAGTTCCGGAATTTCATAGAGCATCCAGTCCGGCCAGCTATCATCATCGGACAAGCCAAATATATTTTCAGTGAAGCTATTTACGTTGGCCATCTCACTATCCTGCATCGGATACAAACCTGTAGCCTCCAGCGCCTCGATAGACTGGCGTTCACATATGATATCGCGAGCATAATCAATGACTTTAGCGCCACGAATGGTGCGCACCGATTCAGGCTGGTGAGAAAACGGTGTTTTATTGCCATCATAATCAAACTTCAATTCAGCCACATGGCAGGCTTCCTTCCTGCGAGAACCCCAACCTTGAGCCACCTGCATAGATTTTAGCCGAATCAGGGCAACTGGCCGCACCTCGCGATGGACATGTTTCAGGTAAGCAGGCGAGGGTACATTGTCGGGCAATTGCCGACGCACAGCCTCAATTACCGCATCGGAGCAATCCAGCTCAATCGGCGCAATATTAAGAAGAATTTCAGCCACATCGGATGGTTGCCCATTATTCACGGGGCCGCATAACGCTTGTTCGACATCAATAAACCAGGGCGGCGATGTCGGAACGACAATTTCCCGATTTGGCATCTGCAAGGTTAAATGCTGGTCGCCCTGACTGTTGAGTTGCCAGCCCCAAATGCCACTGTGTCGGTCGCCACGTTTCAACGCTGGCGCGTCCTTACTCTGCCAGTGGCAACGCCCGGAACTCAACACCCGTTTGAGGATTTTCAGACCATCGGACCCCTTGATACAATAACCATGCAATGAAGCCAGCGATTGATCCGTCGCCACATCCTTGAGAATTTTTTCATCTCCGCTCAGCACATACCTGGGTACCGGATAGGTCAGAATATTGCTCGCCTCATACGGCTGCGCAATGCCATAACCTCCGGCTTTCAGAATCCGGGCAGAGGCGAATTTAAGACGTACATTCCGATCACCATCAGCCTCTAGAATATAGAGCAGGCGCTGCTTGATATTTTCCGGGTATTCTGTGGCCATCGGCTTGCCACCACCGACTTTGTTGAGCATCCCCAACCACATATTAAACGCCTGTGGCACCGGTACCGCAGTTTGATCCGATTCCAGCTCATCGTCATCGAACAGGCCGCTCTGCTTGCTTTCCGCCAAAACCGCATGCAGCACAGCGCTGACATGCGAACAGTCCCGTCCCTTCGAACAAGTACACTTGCTTTTGATTCGATCACCGGCCAAACGCCGTACCAATATGCTGAAGGACTCATCGCCATTAAAATCCTGCACTGATCCGATAATCAGGCGACCGCCTTCATCCTTTCTATGATTTAACACTTGATGGCGCTTGAAATAACTGCGCCCGTTCCTGGAAATCTTTTTTCCCACCCACGTCTGAATCAGTTGTTCCGTCACTTCAGAAAAATCATGCATCGGGTGTATTCTCTCTCAAAGTTGTCATTTCATCGCGGTATTTCGCTGCATCCTCAAAACGCAAATCGGCCGCTGCCTCAGTCATTAACCGTTCCAGTTTGCTGATGCGCGCATCCCGCTCCTCTAGGCTAACCGTCTCTGGCTCAGCGACTTCAGGGATATGTCCATAATCCATTTCATACACCGAGCCGAGAATGTCTTTCACTTCCGATTTCACTGTTTCCGGTGTGATGCCGTGCTCACCATTATAAGCCAATTGTTTCTTGCGCCGGCGTTCGGTCTCACCCATGGCCATCTGCATTGAGTTGGTTATTTTGTCGGCATACAGAATCACGTAACCTTCAATATTGCGTGCGGCCCGGCCAATCGTTTGGGTCAGTGAACGTTCCGAACGCAAAAAACCTTCCTTATCGGCATCAAAAATTGCCACCAGCGCCACCTCCGGCAGATCAAGGCCCTCGCGCAACAAATTGATACCAATCAGCACATCGAACACACCGAGCCGCAAGTCGCGCAAAATCTCCATACGCTCCACCGTATCAATATCGGAGTGCAAATAACGCACTTTCATGCCCAGATTATTAAGATATTCGGATAAATCCTCGGCCATACGTTTGGTTAAACAGGTTGCCAGTACACGAAAACCATTTTTAATCACCTTATGTGCTTCGGAAACAAAATCATCGACCTGGGTGCTGGCCGGTCGTACTTCCACAGCCGGATCAACCAGCCCGGTAGGGCGGATAACCTGTTCAACTACCACGCCGTCGCAATGTTCGAATTCATATGAACTCGGTGTAGCCGAGACATACACAGCCTGAGGCACCACTGCCTCAAATTCATGAAACTGCAATGGCCGATTATCCAGCGCCGATGGCAACCGGAACCCAAAATCCACCAGCGTCTGCTTGCGCGAGCGGTCGCCTTTGAACATACCGCCAACCTGCGGCACAGTGATATGCGACTCATCGAGCATCACCAGTGCATTATTGGGCAGATAATCCAGCAGCGTCGGAGGTGCAATGCCAGGATCACGACCGGTTAAATGGCGCGAGTAATTTTCCACCCCGGTGCAATAGCCCACTTCCTGAATCATTTCCAGGTCAAAAATCGTGCGCTGCTCCAGTCGCTGCGCTTCCACCAGTTTGTTCTGATCATGCAACTCGGCCAGCCGCTCGGCCAGCTCAGCGCGAATAGCATCCATTGCTTTCAACAGCTGATCGCGTGGCGTCACAAAATGACTTTTCGGAAACACGG
>JAUZQI010000058.1 GCA_030951095.1 Mariprofundus sp.
AGTTTGAGTTATATTACCAAGCCCAATACAAACTGGATAATCATGAAACACATATCGCCGCCATTGAAAGCCTGGTTCGCTGGAAACACCCTGAGCTGGGTATGATATCTCCGGGTGAGTTTATTCCGATTGCCGAGGAAGCAGGCCTGATTCGACCGATTACAGGTTGGGTCATTGATGAAGCATCACGACAGGCTCTGCTCTGGCAACAACAGGGCTATCGGCCAGGCAAGATAGGTATCAATGTTTCGGCAGCGGAATTGATGCATATCGGGCTGGTAGAAGATATTCTGGCTCATATCAGCAAGGCAGGCGCAGAAGCGGAATGGTTTGAAATCGAAATCACCGAAACCGCGGCCATGAGCCAGCCTGATACGGCTATTTCCATTATGCAGAAACTGATCGATAGTGGTATACAAGTTGCTATTGATGATTTTGGAACCGGCTACTCTTCACTGGCTTATCTGAAACGGCTGCCTGCGAATCATTTAAAAATCGACATCGCCTTTATCCGCCATCTACAGGATAATGCTGAAGATGCTGTTATTGTCCGGGCCATTATCGCCATGGCTCATGCACTGGGAATGACAGTGATTGCCGAAGGTGTAGAAACCCGGGCCCAACTCGACTTTTTACGACAGGAAGGATGTGATTTTATTCAGGGGTATTTACTGGCCAAACCGATGTCAGCGAGTGACACCACGGTTTTACTCAAAGACAATCTACACGCACCGGGGTAATTCAACGCTCACGGTTTTCCGCTACAGCAAAGGCCATGGCGATGCCGTCATCATCGCTCAACGACGCATGCACATGCACCACGCCCAATCTGGATGCTGCAGCTGCTGCACCACCATGCAATATAATCTCCGGCTTGCCGGATGGCTGGTGAATCGTTTCTATATGGCAAGGAGCAACACCCTGGTGAAATCCTGTACCCAGTGCTTTCGAGACAGCTTCTTTAGCCGCAAACAGCATGGCAAACCGACGCGCCGGATTCTCTTTGGCTTTCGCCTGTGCAATCTCGGCTGCACTATAAATACGTTGCTCAAAACGTGCACCAAAGCGTTCGAGGGAGCGTTCAATACGTGAAATCACAACACGATCAACACCGATTCCGGCAATGGCCATCACCCACCTCCTTTCAACGAACCATCACCGCCTTGAAATCGGCTACAGCCTGGTGAAGGCCTTTAAATACGGCATCGGCAATAATGGCATGCCCGATATTCAATTCCTCGATTTCAGCTATTGCACAGATTGACGGCGTATTGGCAATTGTCAGCCCATGTCCTGCATGCACGATCAAACCGATATCACTGGCCAGCCTGGCACTATCGCTGAGTGCTGACAGTTCTCTGGCCCTGGCTTCCCCCTGATAGTCGGCATAGTGGCCGGTATGCAATTCAATCACCGGCGCCCCAATGGCTTTCGATGCCCTGATCTGGTCAGGGACAGGATCGATAAACATCGACACGCGCACGCCAGCTTCAGTCAATCGCGCCACCACATCAGTCAGGTGTGACTGATGTGCAACCACATTCAGCCCCCCTTCCGTGGTCAGTTCCTCTCTCTTTTCCGGTACCAGACAGCAGGCAGCAGGCTTCAGACGTTTACAAATCGCAACAATCTCTTCATTTGCCCCCATTTCCATATTCAGGTGCAGCCCCGGAATCACAGCCAAACGCTCGATATCACGATCCTGAATATGGCGACGATCCTCTCGCAAATGCGCTGTAATACTACCCGCACCAGCGTCCAGACAAATTGCCACCGCATCTGCCGGATCGGGATAATCCGTACCCCGTGCCTGCCTTAGCGTGGCAATATGGTCAATATTCACACCAAGATTAATCATATTACATTCCTTTAAAACTGTCCGTTACTTTGATGCCATGTTCGTTCAGCACGCCACTGATCATATCACGCCAGCGACCTGCATCAGCGGCACCAAGCAGAATATGCCCACCGGAAAGTACCGCTGTAATTGATTTCCGCAACCCAACTGAAACCGGCATACCCTGTCCACAGTCATCACATACCAGCCGGGCATGCTGCCAGAACATTGTTTGCTCCGCTTCCCTTCCACACTGCCAGCAATGTGACAAATCACCCAACCATCCGGCCACATCCAGCAGATACCATACAGCAGCCATCAAGCCCTGCTGTTGTCCCTGTTCAGCCAGCAATGTCAGCGCTACGGTTGTCTCACCAAACCCGTGTGGATCACCCTCCTGAAACAACCGGGATGCGATGGCTAGCAATTCCAAACCATCGAGTAAAAATGAAGGCTGTAACAGACTCTGTCCACGCTGGATATCAACAAGTGTCCCCATACCCGTGCGACCACATCGCCAACTGATCTGTAAAGTATGGAGTGGTTCAAGACAGGCACGAAAATCACTTTTGGGCCGCCTGGCTCCTCTGACCATCAATGTAATACGCCCATATTTTTCAGTGAAGAAGTGACAAATCAGCGAAGTTTCGCCATACGGAATTCGTCTAATTAACAACGCACAGTCTGAAAATTCGGCTATTGTTCTGTACCCAAACCAAGCTCCATCAATTTACCCGGATGATCAAACCAGTCCTCATCGACTTTAACCCAGATATTCAGGCGAACTTTACAGCCCAGGATTTCTTCCAGACCCAATCGAGCTTTGGTGCCAACGGCTTTCATGCCACCACCACCTTTACCAATAAGCATTGGCTTGTGGCGTTCGTTGCCGACCAGAATCACCGCCTCAATTTCAACCACATCATCAAATTCTTCAAAGCGTTCGATATCCACGGCAGTCTGAAATGTGATTTCCTGATGCATGGAGAGGAACACCTGCTCGCGCACATATTCGGCTGCCAATTGGCGTTGGCTTTGATCGGTGAACCAGTCCGGATCATGGATTTTCGGTTGTTCCGGCAAATATTTTTCCAGCTCATTCAATAAACTGTCTGTCTGAATACCTTTACGAGCGGATAGCGGAATATAGGCCATGGCACCGGGGTCGAGTTGCTGCAACTGCTTCAAACGCGGCAGCAATCTGGCTTTGTCGGCCCGATCGACTTTGTTGAGTATATGAATACGCGGTTGTTTCAAACGTCCATCGGCAAACCGCTCAATCAGCATTTTTGTCGGTTTGTCTAACGGTTTACTGGCATCCTGCATAATGGCCAGCACATCAGCCTCTTCTGCCGCTGCATAAGCCACCCGTACCATATTTTTATTCAGTTGTTTTGAGCCCTTGTGAATTCCGGGAGTATCTACAAAAATAATTTGACGGGAGTCATCGGTAAAAACGCCTAGAATACGATGCCGTGTGGTCTGTGGTTTGGGCGTTACAATAGCCACCTTAACCCCTATCAGATAATTCATCAGGGTGGACTTGCCTACATTCGGCACACCCAACAATGCCACGGTTCCGCAGCGGAAATGTTCATCGCTCATGATTCAGGGCCTAGTTTTCTGTACGCATGCTCAGCCGCTTTGGTCTCAGCCTGTTTTTTTCTGTCGCCATGACCCCTACCCAGAATCTGTCCCTTGACCCGACAAATCGCTTCAAAACGCAGCGTCGATCCTGCTCCCATATCCTTCAATTCATATTCCGGCAATCCCTGATCATTGGCCTGAGTCCATTCCTGCAAGCGGCTTTTGGCATCGCATGTATCAATGTTCCCAATATCCACAAGCATGGCCTGCCATGCACACTTTACCATATGGCGAGCAGGCTCCCAGCCACCATCCTCAAACACAGCACCGATGACTGCTTCTACCGCATTGGCAGTAATGGAAGGTGATTTAATGCCACTACCGTCTTTCCCGATCCGCTCGCTGTCACCCACACAAAGGTAATCAACCAGATGCCATGCTTGTGCAACTTTAAGCAGCGCATCTTTACGAACAAGCACCGAACGCATACGCGAAAGTTCTCCCTCCGGTTTATCTGGATAGGTATCATGCAGAAATTCGGAGATCACCAGCCCCAGTACAGCATCGCCGAGAAACTCCAATCGTTCCATATGTTTGCCATACCTGGCCTGATCAGCCGACCGATGTGTCAGAGCGCGTTTCAGGAAGCGGCGCTCCGAAAACGAATAGCCAATACATGCTTCCAGAACATTCAGATCAACATGAATATGATCACAACTCATGGACTATCCGAACTTGTAATGGCGTAAGGTTCAAATGAAAGATCAATTCGCGTTTTATCTCTCAGGATATCCAGATCATTCAATGATTCAGGATCATATTCACCGGATTCATCCACATGTTCAACTTTACCAAATGGCCAGATCGTCACGCCATAACTGGATGAAACTTCAATCATACCGTCTGAAACCTTAATTCGGAGTTGATCATAAAATTCGACGGGCAGATCATCTTTTTCCAAATATTGCACGCTGAATAATTCATCCAGCTTATCCCGGGCTTCTAGCTCACCCAACTGAGCTGTTTTATTATGCACCAGCCCTTCGAAACAGTGCTGCACTTGCTTATTGGTGTAATGAGCATGGGCCACCAAAAAGCTGTTAAACACAAGAAACCCGAGTACCGAAAGCCAGAACATCAGCTTGACAACAGAAAATCCTTGTTCGGAATTTCTCTGAACAGGCTGCCTTCGAACAGCATTTCTGCAGAAAATATCTGTCATCTTATTACTCAATAACATGCCCAATCCGATCCCAGCGAGGTGAACCCTTTACGTGATTCCATGACCACCACACAATCGCTGCCCGACCAACCATATTAGCTTGCGGCACAAAGCCCCAGAAACGCGAATCGCGCGAATTGTTGCGATTATCGCCCATGGCGAAATACATGTTTTCCGGCACCGTCCACTCGCCATCTCTGATCGAGGGTTGCTTACGCAATACAAAATGCTTGATGCCATTGAGATTTTCAACAAACAGACCGGACACATCGGCGCGGCCATCCTGCATAAAATAGGTACGCATGCCCTTTTGCTCCAGCGGCATCAGTTTCCCGTTCACACTCAATCTGTTATTTCGATAGACTATTTTATCGCCGGGCAGGCCAACAATGCGCTTGATATAATCCTTGCTCTTGTCTTCGGGGAATACGAATACGGCCACATCCCCGCGCTTGGCTTCTTTCGACAACAACTGGATATCGGTCAACGGAATACGGAATCCATAGGGATAACGCAACACAAACAGAAAATCGCCAATCTCCAGCGTCGGCACCATGCTAGACGATGGTATCTTAAACGGCGCCACAATAAAGCTGCGGATCACAATAGCCAGCAGCGCAATAACGATCAAGCTCTCAAGCCATTCCCGCCAGACCGGTTTTTTAACTTCACTCATCTTACCTTCCTATTACAGCCTCATTTGCAAATAGCTAAAAATATTTCACCACAGAGTACGCAGAGTTACACAGAGTAAAAGCAAAACCAACTATCGTAGAATATTCATCCCTGCAACTCGAACACGCACCTGCCTGATCTAATCACCACCACAAAATAACCGGCATGCTTTACTCTGTGAAACTCTGTGTCCTCTGTGGTTCAAGCTTTTGATTTTGCTTGGCTATTCATTCAACTTCAGCACTGCCAAAAATGCTTCCTGCGGCACTTCGACGCTGCCAATCGATTTCATGCGTTTCTTACCCCGCTTCTGCTTTTCCAGCAGTTTGCGTTTACGGGTAATATCACCACCATAACATTTGGCCGTCACATTCTTGCGTACTGCTTTAATGGTTTCGCGAGCCAAGATACGGCCACCGATGGCCGCCTGCAAGGGCACGTCAAACTGTTGACGCGGAATCAGCTGCCGCAATTTCTTCACCAGTTCACGCCCGCGCGTTTCAGCAATCGAACGGTGTACAATCAGACTCAAGGCATCCACCGGCTCGGCATGCACCAGCACATCGAGTTTCACCACGTCATCAGCACAAAAATCGGACAGCTCATAATCCATCGACGCATAACCGCGCGACACCGATTTTAGGCGATCATAAAAATCAATCACCATCTCGGCCAGCGGCAGGCGATAACTCAGCATCACCCTGCCCTGCCCGATAAATTTCATATCCTGCTGCATGCCTCGCCGTTCCTGACACAGCTTCATCATCGCGCCAACAAACTCTTCCGGCGTAAAAATACTGGCAACCACCGTCGGTTCTTCGACGCTCTCGATGGTTTGCGGATCAGGAAATTCGCTCGGATTGGATGTTTCAAACACCTCGCCATCGGTTTTATGAATCTTGTAAATCACGCTCGGGGCGGTGGTAATCAAATCCAGATCGTATTCGCGTTCCAACCGTTCCTGCACAATTTCCATATGCAGCATGCCAAGAAAGCCACAGCGAAAACCCAAACCCAGCGCCGAAGAATTTTCCGGTTCAAAGGTAAAAGCCGGATCATTCATATTCAGCTTTTCCAACGAATCCCTTAAATCATTGTAGTCGGCGGAATCGACCGGATACAGGCCGGAGAATACCATCGGTTTGGGTTCACGATAGCCCGGCAACGGCTTACTGGCCCCGTTTTTCAACGTGGTAACGGTATCGCCCACTTTCAAATCAGCCAACGTCTTGATGCCGCCAGTCAAAAAACCCACCGAACCGGATGCCAGTTCCGGCGTAGACAATGGCGCGGGCACAAAACATCCAACATCCATCACTTCATAACTGGCCGCTGTCGGCATCGACATTAAACGGAATCTATCACCCTTTTTCAACACGCCTTCAACCACGCGCACCAGCGCCATGGCCCCCACATACGCATCAAACCACGAATCCACCACCAGCGCCCGCAGCGGTTTATCATCATTATTTTCCGGAGCAGGGACATATTTAACGATGGCCTCCAATACTTCGGAAATACCCACGCCGGTCTTGGCCGATACGGGAATCGCATAAGAAGCATCCAGCCCGATCACCTCTTCAATCTGGCGCTTGGCTTCCTCGATATCGGCGCTCGGCAGATCGATTTTATTGATCACCGGAATGATTTCCAGATCGTTATCCATGGCCAGATAGACGTTGGCCAAGGTCTGCGCCTCCACCCCCTGCGCCGCATCGACAATCAGCAACGCGCCCTCACAGGCCTGCAATGAACGCGATACTTCATAGGTAAAATCAACATGGCCAGGGGTGTCGATAAGATTGAGTTGATAGGTTTCACCATTCTTGGCGGTATAGGTCAGCGTTGCTGTCTGCGATTTAATGGTGATGCCGCGTTCCTGCTCCAGTTCCATCGAATCGAGCACCTGATGGGTCTTCATTTCGCGCTCGGAAAGCGCGCCGGTCACCTCAATCAAACGGTCGGCCAACGTGGACTTACCGTGATCGATATGGGCAATAATGGAAAAATTGCGGATATGGGATTGATTAATCTTGCTCATTGGCGCGGCAGTGTAACGATGGCTTGCCCCCTGCGCCATAAAGCCGTGGGGTTATGCCGTAGGATTAAGAAATATCCTGCCTGTTATTTTCAATATAACGTTGCCGGGCCTTATCTTTCAACTGGCTCAGATCAACAACAACCAACCCATCCACACAATTGGCGAAATCAGGATCAATATTAAAATCGAGAAAGTGTACACCATCCGGCTTGCAAATTTCCGTGTATTGTTTGTACAGAGTCGGCACCGAACAGCCCATATGTTTGAGGCTGCCCTTCAAATGCATGAAATCGCGTTTGTAGTCATTGCCGCAAAAGTGCAGCGATAATTCCAGCCGCTTTTCCTCGGTCAAACGATACGGCATGGATGCCTGCGCCCTGCCCTGTTTATCGCCAAAATACAGACTGTAGAAATAAACCAGCATATCCTTGGCGGCCAGCGGATAGGTGTCGCTGATGGATACAGGACCGAACAAATAACGAAATTCCGGCTTGCTGCGCAAAAAAGCGCCGATGCCGTACCACAGATAATCCAGACTGCGCCGCCCCCAATAACGCGGTTGCACAAAACTGCGGCCCAGTTCCAGACCCTGCTCCAGAATTTCATCCATGCCATCGGTGAATTGAAACAGGGTTTGCGAATAAAGCTGACCATTATCCGGCTTTGTATCGGCGGCGGCCTTGCCAGTAGTTGCGCAAAGGCGATACGCTCCGACTATCTCCAGTTCAGCCTCATCCCACAGTACCAGTTGGAAACAATGGCGATCATAGCAATCCACATCGCGGCGGGTACCCGTGCCTTCGCCGGCGGCGCGAAAGGAAATTTCCCTTAAACGCCCGATTTCACGCATCAGACAGCTATCCGGATGAAACGGGGAGAGATAAATCTGTTTGCCATCCTGCGTTTCGCCCAACAACTGACAGCGCCGAATTTCCTGCCGCAGCAATTGGCGTGGTTCCGGATGGGCGATAGGCGCGCAGGTTTCATACATCGGGCTTTTGCGATTGCCGATGCGATAAACATGTTTCTGGAACAATTTCACTCTGGCCCGGAATGGCAATTGCACGCCCTGGTAGCTGTCAAACGGCACGATTTCACCGATGCTGATGGCCACCGAACGTTTGGCCTGTTTATACATTTCGCGTACCAACCACATGGTCGATAATGGTTTAACTAACAGCGATAAGGCATAGAAAAACATCGAGTTTCGCCCGTTCACATGCACCGGGAGCACTGGCGAACGCGTGGCAGTCGCAATGCGCAAAAAACCATTATTCCAGCGCCCGTCGCGGATGCCTGCAGGGCCCAGACGCGAGACTTCGCCAGCCGGAAAAATAATAACAACCCCTTCGTTTTCCAGATGGCGATACACGGCGCGAAGCTGATCGCGTGTGTTTTTCCCATCCATATTATCCACCGGCAACAGCAATGATTGCAACGGCTCCACGCTGGATAGCAATTGATTGGTCATGGCTTTCACATCGCTACGCACCTGGCTGACCATTTTAAGCAGCACCGCCGCATCGAGTGTGCCGATCGGGTGATTGGCAATCACCACCACCCGCCCGTGGCTGGGGATGCGTTCGATTTCACGCGCTTGAACGGTGTAACCGAAATCGAAGTATTCCAGCAGTTGATCAACAAAATCCATGCCCTTGAGATGCGGATATTGCTGCTGAAATCGTTGTTGCTCGCGCTCATGAAAGAGCAATCTGAGCGCGGCCCTGAGCGACCGTTTGAGTAAGGGGGATTTCTTTTCAAAATCGGGGAAACGTTGTTCGATCAGTTGATCTACATTCAGCATAACAGCTCCTGATACAGGTTAACGCATGCTGATACAGAAATGTGACATGATGATTGCACTGGCAAGGCAATTGCATGACACAAACCCTCTCTGCCATTCCCATCGGCTAGGCCCGCGAGAGACAAATAACCATGTAATTTAGCCGAAAATCATCCGACTCTATGAATAGACTTAAGTCCAAGAGGAGAATGTCATGAGCATCTACAAAAAACCGATACTACAACTTACTGCAACAAGCATTGCAATTTTGTTATTTCTTGCTTTCCCTCTCATTGCCAGGGCGGCTTCCGGAACCATTGATATGAACTTGACATATGTCGGTGTGGGGATTGGCTATCATGGTGGCGATGCCACCGTATCCCTCAATGGGAAATCCGCTGCATTCAAGGTCAAGGGCGGTCAGTTTCTGGGAGCGGGCATCTCAAGATTTCATGCGACCGGCGCAGTAACGGGCGCGAATTCCATGGCCGATATTGAAGGTCGATACAAAATCACCAGAGCATCCATTGCCGTGGTCGCCGGAGCGGTGAAACTAAGTCTGAAAAATGATAAAGGCGTGACCATGGAGTTGAACGCCACCAATTTAGGCGTTGACCTGTCCGTCGGCATGGGTTTCCTGACGTTCAGCAAAAACTATTAGTCGCATCACATAGCTGGCGAAAAAACAGCGGGGCGCGCCATGTGTAAACGAGCTTGCGAAAATGGCAGCGCATAAGGCATGAAATTCAGCAGATGCGCCAACCATATGCTAATGGAGAGTACTGCAAAGATCGCACCGCCCATAAAAAATGGGCGCTGAATATCTGCAAAAAACGTGTTCCGAATTTTCATGTCGTTAATGCTTGTTTCTCACCTGCTTTGATCTCAAACCCTGATTACCGAATCAGAATGTTGCCACCCTTGCCGAGCTTGGGATCGGCATTCGGCGTATTGATCAATAAACTAATTGCGCCTCGCTGAGCGGCGCTCATGTTGTGATCCATCAGCGCATTAGTGGTATCGCGGTCGGCAGGCAAGACAATATCGAAACTACTCGCGCCCCCGACTGGCACGCCATAAGTCTGTATACCGTGAAGCACATTGTCCGGATTGCCGTTAATATAGACGCGTTCCCATATGCCTGCCACGGCATGAAATGCAACCGGCATATTTATATTGGCATTGACAAAAAAGATGCGCACCAGTTCGCCCGGTTTGGCCATCAACGCGCGGGTCGCGTTGCCATCATGAATCGGATCGTA
>JAUZQI010000059.1 GCA_030951095.1 Mariprofundus sp.
AGTGCAAAAATTGTCGAAAAGTGTTCTTCCATACTTGCAGATGACAGGCCATGCACAAGTAATGCAACTCCAGTCAAAGTAAGCAACGGCATGGCAACCGATTTGCGCCAAGGAACAGATAAGCCCGCCCTGATCCAGAAATAGAGTAACCCTAAGAGTAGTATTAAACCGACGACGCCCCAACGAACCATGTTCAGCAGATATTGATTATGGGGATGAGACAGATATCTTGCAAACTGCTGATCAGCACCGTGATCAATCTGCCATTCTGTTGCTGCCTTCGGAAACCCACCAGTACCTGAACCTAGAATTGGTTTATCCAACCAAAGCTGATAACTCATCTTCCACCACTCAAGCCGGGAAGTTACTGAGGAAACAGCCATCTTTTGCTCAAAGCTCAATTCCTCCTGAACAGTTCCTGATAAAACCTGCCATGTTCCAAGAATTCGTTCTTTTCCAGGCCCAAAGGCAAGGAGCGCAGTTAATAGCAGAACTACTGAAAGCATTGATACAACCATTTTCCGTTTTCCGGATTCCTGTAGCCATTTGACACCAACGATCAGCATGACCGCCATTGTCACAAGGTAGCCGCTTTTCCCATGTGCCATAAACACCATCACCAATGCCCAGGTAGCAAGTCCCCACAGCAGCCAACGCTTATTATTTTGGAGCAGAAGCCCGACATGAACTAACCAGGCAGCCCAGATACCATAAATAAATCCGAAACTGGTATGCCCAATATGGCCTGTAGGATTATCTGCTGATGAACCAGCTGCAGCGTGACTGTCAATGAGGCCATTTGCCTGCAACACGCAATACACAAGATTGGCAACCAGACCAAAACTCATTACTGCTAGGAATGTATTCCTACTTCGCTCAGATGACAGAACAAATACAACGATAGGCAATAACAACCAAAACCAGTGTCTGCCAAGAATTTTCATTCCCCATGTCGGATCAATACTCCAGATCACACCCATAAGGACGAGTAGTAGATAAGCCACCAAGACAATGCTCAACTTTGTGTGATCATGCCATAGTGCCACTGCCCCCTGCCACCAGATACCGGTCAACAAACCAACGGCCAGTAGCAGGCCAAGCATGATATTGCTTGCAGCCACGGAGAATGGAAAACAGATCATTGCCAGACATAACAGGATCAGAGCTACTGAATTTTTACCTTCCCCGTCAGGAATAAACTCAGCCCACGGCACGTTTGAGCACCGCCCTTACGACCTCTATTGTTTTTTGAATGTGTTCTTCTTTCAATGTTGGGTGAAGTAATAATGCCAGACTATTCTTCCCTGAACGTTCGGCATTTGGAAGCGGATAACTGTCGCGCATCAGTGATTCAAATGCTTTCTCACGGTAAATCTCGTTACAACTGCCATGAAAACAGGATATGCCTTCAGCTGTGATCTCACTGATAATGCGGTCCTGATTCCAATCCGCATTCAGGGCAGCCGTATCAATCGATGCATAAAACCGATAGTAAGCATGCCGGACTTCATCTACTGGCACATGAATATTTAAGCCTTGAGCAGCTGACAGTCCGTCAATTAACATGGCTGCGTAAGAACGTCTGATAGCCAGCCAATCAGGCAGCTTCTTCAGCTGTATTCTGCCAATGGCCGATTGCATTTCAGTCAATCTCCAGTTGGTGCCAAATGTCGTACAAAACCATCGGTGCCCCGGCCCATGCTCACGGTGGAACACCTCATCATAATCACGGCCGTGATCTTTGAAAGACCAAACCCTGCGCCAGACATCCTCATCATCCGTAACCAGCATGCCGCCTTCTCCGCCAGTGGAGATAATCTTATCCTGACAAAATGAGAATGCTGCAGCATGACCAAATGAACCCACTTTGTGCCCATCTATCTCAGCACCATGCGCCTGAGCACAATCTTCAATGACTTTCAATCCATGTTGTTCGGCATAAGCCATAATTCCGGGCATATCACATGGCCAGCCACCTAGATGCACAACGATAATCGCTTTTGTTTTTTCACTGTGCGCAGCTTTAATGGTTTCCACATTCAGATTGCCACTGCACAAGTCGATATCTGCCACTACAGGTATTGCACCACGCATCACTACACTGCTGGCTGTGGCGATAAAGGTTCTGGCGGGGACAATTACCTCATCACCATCTGCAACACCCAAGCCATAGAGGGCGGCCTCTAATGCCAGTGTGCCATTAGCCAACGCAACAGCATGCCTGCTGCCGACAAATGTCGCGAACTCGCTCTCAAAGCCACTGCCCTGATCACCGCTCCAGTAATTTACTTTACCTGATCGCAGTACTGCTTCCACTGCTGCAATCTCGTCTTCGGCATAATCAGGCCAAACAGGAAAATCCATGGTTATTCCATACCTCCGGAAATACCTCTTGCCGGCACACCGACAACTGTCAGACAATCTGAAACATCACTGATCACAGCAGCACCAGCCCCGACAGTCGCATGCCCACCGATATGGATACCCTGAATTACAGAGGAACCGATACCCAGCCAACTACCGTAACCAACAATTACATCACCACCAAGGCTGACACCCGGACAAATATGTACCCCATCACCAATGCTGCAGTCATGATCGACACTTGCACCGGTATTTACGATACAGCCACGCCCAAGCGTGGCATCTGCCTGCACCGTAGCATTAGCCATCACTACACAGCCTTCAGCCAGTGATGCAGATGGACTTACCCAGGCCTTTGGATGAATCAGCGTAGGAATACTGAACCCCAACGAAGCCAGCATATCCAACCACTCAAGCCGTTTCCTGAAATCGCCTACAGCCACTGTCGCATGCGAATATTCTGAGACAAAACGAGCAGCCTTTTCAATTTTTTCCAGCACAGGCCAACGTAAGCTACCATCGAGTACGGCATGCCTGTCATCGAGCAGACCAATCTTATTCCACACACCTTTGGCTTCAGCAGTTTCCGCCATCACTTTACCGTGCCCACCTGCACCGAGAATAAGTAATTGATTCATTTGACACTCCCCCGAAATTTTTCCATTGTCACATGACCGGATTGTGCCACACCATCAGAGCGCACCACTTTCAACATCGTCATCCAGAGTATTTTCAAATCCAGTAGGAATGAATGATGATCCACATACCATACATCATAATCAAACTTCTCTTCCCAGCCGATGGCATTGCGGCCGTTCACCTGTGCCCAGCCTGTAATGCCCGGTTTCACGTCATGCCGCCTAGCCTGATCAGCACTATACAAGGGAAGATACTCCATCAATAGCGCTCTTGGTCCGACAAGGCTGATATCGCCTTTGAGTACGTTATAGAGTTGCGGCAATTCATCCAGACTGAATCTGCGTACAAACTGACCAAACGGTGGCAACCGATCGGCATCAGGCAACAGCTTACCATTCGCATCCCTCGCATCCGTCATACTGCGAAACTTATATATGTAGAACGGTTTACCATGCAGCCCCGGCCTTTGCTGCTGGAAAAATACTGGAGCACCCAGTTTGATTCTCACCAACAGTGCAAGCAACAATAGGAGTGGCCACAGCAGACACAACCCGCTGATGGCGACTACGAGATCAAACAATCGTTTCATTGCAGCCCATCATAGTAATCCAGCCATGCCTGAACCAGTCGTTTTGTCGAAAATTGTTTACGGGTTCGTTCGAGTGCAGCTTCACCCATACGATTACGCAGATCAGAATTCGAACACATCTGCTCAATAGCTTCTGCCAATGCTTTAGCTTCACCAGCAGGAAACAAAATCCCTGTCTTGCCATCACAGATAGCATCCGAAATACCGTAGATTTTCGAGCCAACTGCGGGTAGCCCGCAAGCTGCAGCTTCGATGATCACACTGCCAAAGCCTTCCCTGTAACTTGGCAGGCAGAATATATCAGTTGCTACGAAATAGGATTCGGGCTTGTCGGTATAATCGATAAAATGAAGACGATCTTCATATGCTGAACATGCCGATTTCACTTCGTTCTTCAAACCACCTTCATCAGGGCCCACCATCAAAAGATGCAGCTGTCCGCATCTGCCGGCAACAGAGGAAAAAGCATCTGCAAGATCCAGCACTCCTTTATCCCTGTTAAGCCTGCCCAGAAAAAGCAGTAAAATATCATCATCTTTAAGGTTCAACTGCCCTCTGATTTCTGAACGAATAGCCTTGTCAGGCCTGAATCTTTCCGTGTCCACACCACTGATCGAACCATCGGCCAACACAGCCAATTTATCTTTACTGCTTATCCCCTGCTCAATCAGAAACTGCCGCTGAGAGCCGCTGTCCGCCAATAAATGTGTCGCTGATGCTGCAAGCAAGCGATCCATGGTTTTCAATAGCAGCAGTGAAAAACCCTGTCTGGTTGCCCACACCTGCCCGGTGAACGTATGGATACGGAAACGAATGCCAGCAATTTTTCCAGCCAGCATTGCTAGCAACCCCGCCTTTGGAGTTACCGAGTGTACTAAATCAAAACGATGATTGCGAAACAGAGAAACCAATCGATACAGAGCGCGAATATCTGCGACGGGGTTTATTGCGCGCTCAATAGACAAAGGAATAACTTTTACTGATAAACCATTCTGTAACGCAAAATTTTCCTGCTTCGTATTCACTACAAGCGTCACATCATAAGACTCACTCAATGCAATAATCTGCCGTGTAAGGAACGCCTTTACTGTCATCTCGCTTGCAACCACAATACAGATGCGCTTTATCACTCAACTTCACCCTGATTCAATTTATTGAGTTCTGAACAGTCCATCATAAACAATTATTCAGATATTCTGACTGGCTGTCGGTCTACCGATGCCTTTTCATAGATCAATATAAAGATCGCCAGCAACATAGCAATGACAGAGACAACAATTCCTGAATAACTCTCGAAATGAACACATAACATCATGGTTAAAAACAGGATCCAGATCAGACTTGAAATCAACACATCCAGCCATGACATATTGCCCTGACTATGCACCATCCACAACAGAACTGCTGCACTACAGAACATGGAGAGTGTTGTTGCCGCAGCAATACCACTAACCCCCATACGCTGCATAAGTATGTAGTTCAATATTATATTCACAACCATACCTATAACAGAGGCAGTCAGAATAGAGCGATTATCATGTGTGGCAGTTGCATATTTTATCAGGATCAATTGGCAGGCAAAAAATGGAACCTGCAGGATACCCATGTGAACAACTCGGATCACAGCATTGATGTCTTGTGCATCAACCTTCCCATCAACAAACAGCAAGTGTAGAGCTGGAGGCGCTAGGTAATATACGATCAGACTGGTAAAGATACCTAACAGCGTTGCCAGAGACATCAGCAACGATAATTCCCGGTTTGCTGAAACCACATCCCGTTTAACGATGAAGTTAATAAAATAAGGAAGCAGTACCATGGAAATACCCGTGCCAATAATACCAGTGACGAAAAAAACTACCTTATAGCCCAAACCGAGTGCGGAGACACTGCCTGCATCCAGACTCGAGGCCATACCATTATCAACTACTAGGGATATCTGCATAAATATGGCTGCTAACACTAATGAGATGAACTGTTTTTTGCTGGATTTAGGTAAGGTCATGCCAGCAACTTTCTTCGGCATGACACTCAAACCTTCTCGTTTCAAACACCACTGTACCAGAAGAAGATTCACTAGCTGGCCAACAACCATTCCAATCAAGACGGCAGCAACACCCAGCTGTTCCCCTGCAATCAGCAATGCCCCAATAGCGAAAATAGGAACAACTGCTTGAGACCAGGCAGGCATCGAAAAATGCATATGGGCACTCAGAATAGCATTACCCAGCACGACCATGCCACTAAACAACAGCAACGGCAGCGCGCCATATAAAAGGTATCGTGATAAATCAATCGTATCAGTTGAAAAGTTCCAACCGAGTATAGGTAAAATCACTGGAGCCAGTAGAGCCAGTAGTAGACTGAGGCCCAGCAGGTAGAGCGTTACAGTATAGGAAAGATTCCTGACGACATTGATCCGATGCTGTTCACCATTTTCACGTTCGCGCATATATAGAGAAACACTGGTCGAACCAAAAGACTGACCAAACACATTGACCAAGAACATCGGAATCAACATAGCAATAAAGAATGCATCCATCTGCTCACCAATACCAAACTCTTGGGCTATCAACACATCGCGAAAAAAGAAACCAAGAAATGACAGCATCGTGATTAACGAAACAAGTAGACCTCCACCTGTCGCTTTTTTTCTCAAAGATCTATCCTGTTTGGAATCGTCACTGCTAACCTCAGATGCCAGCATTTTCTCAACTGAGATTGACTTGTTCGCTCCTAGTGACAGCCATTGCTTCACCCGATCCTTATAAAAACGGCTTTGGATTATAAAGCCAGTCCACCCCATCGCACCAATAGCCATAAACAACAGCAGGAAAGGATAGCGAACTCTGTGTAATGTCCCCATATTCCCAATAGTAAAACCGTAAATGGCAAGATAGCTGAGTGCAAAAAGAATACAGAGAGCCAAACCTTTTGAACCGTACTGCCGGATTGCCAGAATCACTCCTGGAATCAGTAAATACCATAT
>JAUZQI010000006.1 GCA_030951095.1 Mariprofundus sp.
TGATAACCTCGGATCGTTCCTGCTCTTTCTTGCTCATCTGTAAGATGTCCGCCTTCATAAATGCCTCCATCCAGCAATACTAAAGAGGTCATTTCTATTTTGGAAAAAGCGGACACTTTCATTTTGGGCTTACAGAAAAGGCATGACGTTTTGTTTTTATGGTCTTTTGTGGCAGTCTTGCGCGCTGTTTACAGTGAGGTCAGAATAAAACTCGTTACAGGCTTGCATGAATTACGGAGCAGGTAATGGTGTTTGCGACAGACCGCTATGAAACTGGAGCGGTAATCATTTGCTTTGCCAGCCATTGGAAGGAGGCATTCATGATAGCACAGAGAACACTGGATCATTCGATTCGCTGTAGCGGTATCGGTTTGCATTCAGGACGTAAAATCGAACTTATTCTACATCCGGCGGATGAAAATAGTGGTATCACCTTTTTTCGTTCTGATCTGGGTGTTGAGTTTCCAGCCAGGGCTGCATATGTCACGGATACCCGCTTGTGCACGACCATCGGTAAGGGTGATGCGCAGATTTCAACTGTTGAACACTTGCTTTCAGCGCTTGCAGGTCTCGGTGTCGATAATGCGAACATTGAGGTTAGCGGTGCAGAAGTACCAATCATGGATGGCTCCTCCGCACCGTTCGTATTCCTGATTCAATGTGCCGGCATCCGTGAGCAGTCTGTGGCTAAAAAAGTGTTGCGCATTCTTAAACGTGTGGAAATAGAAGAAGGCAATAAACGTTGTGCTTTGTACCCTGCTGCCGGATTCAAGATCTCCTATTTGCTGGATTATGATCATCCGCTGTTGCGTCAACGCAAGGTCTCGGTGGATTTCTCCCGGCAGGCATACACGCGTGAAATTTCACGCGCCCGCACATTCGGTTTTTTGCATGAAGTCGAAGCCTTGCAGAAAGCGGGGTTGGCATTAGGCGGATCATTGGAAAATGCCATTGTGCTCGATTCCCACCGCGTGGTGAATGAAGGTGGTCTCCGTTACGAGGATGAGTGTGTGCGTCACAAGATTCTCGATACCTTGGGTGATTTGTCGCTTTCAGGTTACCCGATTGTCGGTGCGTTTGAAGGTGAGCTGACCGGCCACGACATGAATCACAAACTTGTGACCACGTTACTGGCCGACCCAAGCAGTTATCACATTGAAGAGCTACAGGCTGAAGAAGCTGCGGCTTCCGAAGGTGTTGGTCAACCGCAAACGGCATAAACTTCCTGGCTTTATCTTATCTCTATTGTGTATTCAGGTCAGCTTAATCGCTGGCCTGTTTTTTGTGCAGCAGGATTAGCGGGAAGTTGATGACCAGAGCGGTTTAGAAAGGCAGAATAACTCGTTATGATGACTGAAAGGGATGCGTCGAAGAGAGGTGAAGGCCGCGTGATCAGGTTCCGGCTGCGGGGGGTTATGATTGTCGGCGCTGTTCTGGTCACAGCGATGGTATTTATGCTGTCGCTACTTCCCTATGCCGTTGAGCGAGGAACCGTTGCATGGCTACAGCAGCATGGTGTCAACGATGCCCGAATTGACAATGTCGATCTGAATCTGTTTAGCGGGGAAGTGGCTCTGGAAGGGTTGAAGTCAGGTGACGGGCTGAATATCAGACGATTGAAGTTCGATTTCGACTGGCTGCCATTGTGGCATCATGCTGTACATATCCGTTTTCTTGAATTAAGCGAATCCAATTTGAAATTATTGAAAGAGAATGGGCAGTGGCGTGTCGAGGGGATTCTGCCTGAGGCGGGAGAGTTGCCCGACTTAGAAGATGTTCGATCCGGTGCGGACGAGCAGTCAGGCACAAACGAAGACAGCGATCGATGGCTATTCGTGGTTGATGATCTTGTTCTGGATACGGTCAATGTCACTGTGAAGAGTGCTTCGTTCGAATTGTCCTTACCGGTAAAATCATTGCGTTTTTCGCTCTCCGGACTGAAACAGCAGGAACAAAGGGTTGTTCACAGTTTCGAGCTGGGCAATACAGTGTTTTCAGGTTTTGGTTACAGCATTCATGCTACGGGTGCGAAGGTGGCTGGTGAATTTACCTTCTCGGAATGGGCGGAAGGTGTCGTGGCATCAATCAAGAGCGATCAGATATCGATTGGTTTGCAGGGGCTCACAATCAACGGCAATAAAGACAAGTTATTTGTTGCTGCAGGGAACGTGGCGCTGGATGGTATTGCAATCCGGGGGCGTGATTACGTCAGCATTGAGTCGGTAAATCTGAATAAAATTCACATCAAACATGCGTTAAAGGGGCAGGGCACATTGAAACTGGCCAGTCTGGGGCTGTCCGGTATTGATGTCGGTCTGGACGATAAAGCCGCATTGTCGAAGCTCGCGATGAAGAAAATCAACCTGAAACGTCTTCAGGCTCATGGTTTTGGTGAGGGGGATCAGTCCTTGAGTCTGGCAGCTGCTCAGATGCGGGCTTTTGTCATGCCGTCTGCAGGACATTTTCAGGTTCGGGCACTGGATATGGATGCTGTTGATATCAATCATGCCTTCAATAATCAGGGTGCACTGCAGATGAAACATTTATCCTTCGATGGAATCGATGCCGATTTGGAGGGCCCTGTTACTGTAGCCAGCATAGGCCTGAAACAGTTACAGAGTGATAATCCGAAGAATCGACATCAGACCATACAGCTTGCTGGTGCAGCTTTGACAGGCATGGCAATCAGCCCCGGGAAAAGTCTTGGAATTGTTGATTTACAGATGCAAAAAGCAGACCTGTCCGAGCCTGCTATGGGTCAATCCGGCAGCAAGAAAGCGATGGGGGCCTTTAAACATGCCCGGCTGAAAGGGTTTGCCATGAATGTCGGTGAACCGGTTACATTCGATATGCTTAAAGTTGACAGTATTCAACTGCCATCACATGGCAAAGGATCCCTGGGTTCAATTGCTTCGATACAGGCTGATGGTGCCGTATTTGACCAGTCGGGAATATACAGGCTCAGGCAATTGAAAGTCGATCGTATGCAAGTGCATTTGATCCGGCAGAAGAATGGGCATTTGCTATTGCCGAAGTTGTCAAATGATAAACAAAAAGATGGCAGAACGATATCAAAAGTGGTTCAGAACCAGGCCGGCAAACAGGGTAGAAACAGGAATCGGCAGGTTGTGATTATTGATCATGCCGAAGTGGGCACCGGCAGCTGGATTGATTTCAGGGATGAATCCGTGCTCCCTGCATTCACAACCACGTTGAAGATAATGCGACTTAACCTGACTCCGCTGGATAGTTCCGGCAAACGACCGGGGAAACTGGAATTGAGGGCGCAGATTGGAAAGGCGGGCACACTGATCGCACAAGGAAGTATAAATCCGGTTGCAGGAAGTCGCTTCAGTGCTGATATGCATGTTGTGTTGAAGGATGGGAATTTGTCACGCTTGTCCGGGTATGTCGAAGCTGATTTCGGGCGGTCGGTTAAAACCGGGCAATTCAATCTGGACAGCGATATCCGTATCCATCACAACAAAATTGATGCAAAAAATAAGATGCTGATTCGCAAGCTGGAACTGGGAGGTTCGAAACAGGCGGACAAGGCCGGAAAGAAGATCAGCCTGGCCGGTGGTATGTCTATCGATATGGCATTGGATATGTTGCGCAATAATGATGGTAATATCGAACTGAAAGTACCGGTCAGTGGCCCGCTTGGAGATCCGGATATCAATTTTGGCAATATTATTAATAAAGCACTGCTTACTTCCCTGAGTACGGGAGCAATGACTTATGCTGCGCTGATTCTACAACCCTATGGCAGTATTATTCTGGCCGCTGATCTCGCCAGAGGGTTCATCGAGGATGCGGTCACACCGAAATTGACGCCTATCGGCTTTGATGAACGTGTAGTGAACCTGTCACCACAAATGGCAGACTATATTGCTAAAATCGCAACCCTGATGGAGAAGAAAGGTCTGCGCTTACAGGTATGCGGTTTTGGTACGCGTATCGAAGGGGAGGTCGTGATGCAGCCTGTTTCTGCTGATCATCCGGAGCAGGCCAACGCGATGGCATCTGTGGGGAAGCCGGTGCTTGAAGACACACAATTGCTGGAGTTGGCGCAGAAACGTTCCGATGCGGTGATGGCAGCATTACGTGAGCACAAAATTGCTGCCAAGCGGCTGTTTATTTGTCGCCCGCAGATAGACGAGTCGAACAAGGAGGCACAGCCGAGGGTTGAGCTGTTGCTGGATTAGTAAGCAAAGAGAAAGCCACGTTTTTCACTTGGCGTTAAAAGGCGGAGGCAGGAAGCCCAGAGCCATATCCAATCAAACTGCGCCGCCCGAGCCGGACAGATCCGCAACGCGCTTTATCCTGCTGCCGCTGCTTCCTTCCGGATCTGACGGGGTTCACAGGGGTCCGCCGTGCGGGGCCCGACCCGGGCGACACCTGGGTTCCACCGGGGTGGAAACTGGTGCCATGGCCTGGAGATATGTTCTCGGGGCCATATGTAATCAATTCGAGCGACGGAGGTTTTGAACCGGGAGGGATTATGTCAGGCATCCATGCCTTCCACCTTACAGGTCGCTACTCCGTAGCGTTCAAACTGCCTATCCATGGCAGCTGGTGCTTCGGGGCTCCTGCCCCTCACCCTTCGGGCCGTCGCCAACGCGACGTTCGGATTTGCTGCCCTGAAAATCCTTCGAACCTTGCGAGGGTTCTCTTCTGCACCTCTGTATCCTCGAATTTTTTAAAAGGGATGGGCAAAGCCATCCGTTTTAAAAAACTGGCGGAGAGAGAGGGATTCGAACCCTCGGTACCCGTTAAGATACACACGCTTTCCAAGCGTGCTCCTTCAACCACTCAGACATCTCTCCATTTCCCCCTTCTTACATAAAACAAAGAAGCAGATGGAGCTTTGTCGCGCTGTGATAGACGTTTCATCTCACAGGGTGAAAAAGTTTCATCTGCATTAGGGGCGGCGCATATTACGGGGACTATGCTTTCATCGCAAGAGCCGTCTGATTTCAGACGCATTTATGGATTGGAAAATGCTGCGTGGGAAAAAAAGCGGTGGTCAATCCGTTAATACGGTGTTGATCCATGTGCTGATATGGCGAATTTCTTCGGGGCAAACATTATGCTCCATCGGGTAACTGTGCCACTGGACTGAGAGACCGAGCGCTTCCAGTTTTCGGCGCGAACTGTCGCCCAGTTCGTATGGTACAACCGGATCATGGATGCCGTGTGCCATGAATAGCGGTGTGGTTTTTGATATTGTCGTGAACTTGTCTGTTTGCTCGGGCAACAGCAGGTAACCGGAAAGAGCCATAATGCCGGCAAGTTTATCGGTCTGCCTGAGCCCGATATGCAATGCCATGGCAGCACCCTGCGAAAAACCGGCCAGAATTATGCGGCTGGGAGGGATGCCGTGCATTTCTTCCTGCTCAATCAGCATTTGGATATCTCTGGCTGAATTCAGAATCCCCTGGTGATCATGTTCAATGCCGAGATCTGTTTGTTTGATATCGTACCAGGCTGGCATGATATAACCGCCATTGAGCGTGATCGGCATGGATGGCGCATGCGGAAAAATGAAACGAACAGCCAGATCATCGGGAAGGCCGAGTTGGCGAACTATCGGTTCGAAATCATGGCCATCAGCTCCAAGCCCATGTAGCCAGATCACGGTGCTGTCAGGATTTTTCCCGGTTTCAACAGACAGGTGTGGAAGCGTATGCAGGCTCATGGGCTAATCATGCCGCAATAATTGCGGTGTGTCTCAAGGCAACCTTCATTGATTCGCGGCTCCCGCAGTTCACTTGCTGGCGGGTCAGTCGTCCAGGTCGACTATCCTGTCGGACTGTAGCGACCCTTCCATGACTCACGGGGCACACTGGCTTTTTCAGAGTACACTTCGATTGCGTAAGTGATTTCCTTGTGAAGTAGGAGCCACTTGCAAAAGTCGTGAGCGGCAATCTGCTTCCCCACTTCGGCGTATTTCCAAGCTGAATCTTCGAGGCATGGAACCACCATACCTTTCAATCCAGCCTGAAAATCCACTCAAAGTGGGATTGCACCTTATCCACCCAGACTTTTGCAAGTAGCTCGTAAGTTCGTCTTTTAGCTGTTTCCTTTACGGTGAAAGTCTTTGAGTGGCGACTCTACTAAGTTTCAGTCTCCCCCGTTCAGGTCATGCTTCGACCTGCGGTAGTCTACTCGCCATGGTCGTTGCTGTTTGGCAAGTACAGCATCCTGTGTTGGCTTGTCGAGATAGTTGAAGATGAAGCGCAATACGCCTCTGTCACTGCCGGTTGTACGTTCAAACAGCAGGGCGTTTCCTTTATATTGTTTGAAATCACGTTGGTATGTGCGAAAGAATTTGCCGACATGGAATGTCTTGAGCCGTGTATTGACACTTAGGAATGATAGATCGGACAAGGAGTGCTTCACCTGCTGTTCAAGCTGCTTGGACAAGCGCTTTGCAGTATAGGCTGTGGCGGCTAGGGGGGCAGAAGCTTTTGAGCCTTCGCAGATCGCAAACAGGATACGTAAATCCTTGCCTGCTTCCATATTTGTCTTGCGCCCCAATGCGGTCGAGAGCATAAATACACTCGATTCAGTACCACGAAGAATTTTGTCGCGTATATCTTCAACCGCTACTTTTTGCCCTGCAATCAACAGTTGCTTGTCATGCAGATCATAAACCTTCGGATAGGCATCGAGGATGCGGGCTACCACCAAAGCATTGTGTGCATTGATCCAGAACGCTTCCTTCTGTGCGGGTGACCAGCTGCTGATTTTCCGGTGTGTGACAGACTGCATGTCGTGAAGGTAGCGATCGAGTCGAGCATGGTTGCGCTGCCATGCACCGTAGTGGATATAGCCGCTTTCATTAAATTGCTTCAGATCACTGTTCCACAGTTTATAACTGTGATCAAAAGCAGTGGCTGTTCCCGGTAGAGACGTCGCTGCAATCATCAGAAGAAACAATATCTTTTTCATGAGTGCCTCCTGTTAAAATGAACTTGCTAAATCATTATAGTCCATGCAGGTGGAAAAATCAGCCGAAGTTATGGTCATTGTCTGAATGATGATAAAACGATGATTCAAGAATAGCTTTGTCTCCGGGCTTTTTTGTGGTTCACTACGGTATGGGGAAACATATTCATATTCTTGCTGTCTGCGGCACAGCCATGGCGGCGATTGCTGCCTTGGCTAAATCTCAAGGGTGGGCTGTGACCGGTTCCGATACCGGCGTGTATCCGCCGATGTCTGATTATCTAACTGATCTTGGCATAGCTATTGCGCCATTTGATGTAGCTAATCTGGAATCGCCTCCCGATCTTTGCATTATTGGTAATGCGATGTCCCGTGGTAATGTTGAAGTTGAAGCGATACTGGACCGGGGGCTGGCTTATTGTTCCGGGCCGCAGTTTGTCGGCGATCATATTTTGCCGAATCGTCATGCTGTAGTGGTGGCAGGGACGCACGGCAAGACCACCACTTCATCGTTGTTGGCATATGTGCTGGAAGTAGCAGGGGCTGACCCCGGATTTCTAATTGGCGGCGTGCCGGAAGATTTTAGCGGCGGAGCCAGACTGGGCAGCGGTGATGCATTTGTGCTGGAAGGCGACGAATATGACACTGCATTTTTCGATAAACGCAGCAAGTTTTTGCATTATCATGCACGCACGCTGATTCTGAACAATCTGGAATATGATCATGCCGATATTTTCCCTGATCTGGAGGCAATCAAAAGCCAGTTTCATCATCTGGTTCGAACTGTGCCGGCAAGTGGCACGATTATCGCCAATGCCGATGAATCACACATCTCTGATGTATTAAACAGAGGCTGCTGGACACCGGTCATTACCTTTTCCCGTTATGGCAACGAACAGTCTGAATGGCAATGGGAGGTTATGGCGGAAGATGGCTCAGCATTTCGTTTGTACAGACACAATGAAATGGTCATTGAAACAGAATGGGACATGATTGGCGTACATAATGTGGCTAATGCCTGTGCCGTGGCGGCAGCCGCAACATCACTTGCTGTGGGTATAGACGCCATTGCGGATGCCTTTACATCATTCTCCGGCATCCGCCGCCGTATGACACTAGTGGGGGAATCAGGTGGTATTAAGGTGTTTGATGATTTTGCGCATCATCCGACTGCGATCAGTGGCATGGTTTCTGCTGTTAAAGCATCCATGCTCAGGAACGGTTGTGAGGGTAAGTTATGGGTGGTTGTTGAACCGCGCTCCAACACGATGCGTACGCGGATACATCAGGATCGGCTGCCAGGATGTTTTAACTGCGCTGACGAAGTTGTTTTTTTGCAGCCCTCCTGTCGTAACCTGCAACCTGAGCAGGTGCTTGATGCCAATGCAGTTTGTGAAGCCATAAATTGTAATGCCACGGGCACCCATGCCTGCGTTCTGGCTGATACCTTTGCCATTATTGACTATATATGTCAGCAGATCAGGACAGGCGATGAGGTTCTCATTCTTTCCAATGGAGGGTTTGATGGCATCCATCACCGGTTACTGGATGCCTTGACTCCAGAGGATAAATCATTCGATGACAGTTCCATGGGCCATGATTTTCAGGATTCTTGCAACAAAGTCTGAGTGGTCATCTGTTTCCCCTCAGGTTGCTGTTGTTATGATTTTGGTTGTGTGCATACCCGGGCTTTGGCTGAAAGTGATTTTTTGTATATCTGATTCAATGTTGCTAGCATGCCGACGCTTTTGATTTTCCATACATTCATGACACAGGGAGAGGGACATGCCAGCAACTTTGAATAATATTGCCACACAGGGCGACAATGGATCAACGATGATGCCGATCATCCAGGGCGTTGGTCGCGCAGCGATTGAAATAGCAGCCGTATTACGTGGTGCGGTTTTTCGAGGCGCATTGGGTGGCGCCGGCAGTGAAAATGTACAGGGCGAACAGCAGCAGGTGCTGGATGTGCTCTCCGATGAAATCTTTCTGGAAGAAATGCGCTCGACCGGCTTTATTTGTGCAGTAGGTTCCGAAGAACAGGAAGAATTGCTGGTCATCGATGAATATGCACATGCCGATTATCTGGTT
>JAUZQI010000060.1 GCA_030951095.1 Mariprofundus sp.
GCCACACCAAGAATAAGACCTTTTTTACCTTTCAGAATTCCCACACTAAGCTCCCTGTGTTATTCGTTGCTGCCAACAATATCAGCAGCCTTTCAAAAGCGCACGCATATGCCGCTTACATCATCTAATTACCGACACCTACTCAACACTATGATGGTTGGAAAGCTATTCAATCATATCCATTTCTGCATCCGAAAAACCGAAATAGTGTCCGACTTCATGCATCAGCACTTCGGCAATACATTGATCCGGACTTTTGCCGGAATCCCTGCAGACAGCCAGAATCGGCTGACGATACAGATGAATCATATCAGGCAGTGCACCTGAATCACGCGCACTACGCTCCATAAAGGATCTTCCTTCATAAAGCCCAAGTAGTTCATACGGCGAATCGGCCTGCATTTCCTTCAATACATCATCGTCAGCAAACGCTTCTGTTACAATCACAACATTTTCCATCGCCAACCGAAACCTGGCAGGCAAACTGTTCAGTGTCTTTTCGGCAGTCAAACGGAATTCTTCTGCATTCATCATGCCTATTGTAGCCATTGTATGCGATTGATCCCATCATGTTTTTGCAAAGAAGCAATGCTGTTTCATCAATCAGGCTGTTCAGGGTGGTATTCATACCGCTAATCCAGACCCAGGCAAGGCTCGAATCTTAAAAAAAATCTTGCTGGAATATCCTTCTTTGGCATCGTTAGCACATGTCTCCCGTACTGAACATCATCGCCGATGCCCATATTTGGGGAGTAGAATCCGCATTCTCAGAATTATCCGGATTTGATGTAAATTTACAACTCATGGAGAACAAACATATCACCAGCGATACCGTTCATGATGCAGATATCCTGCTTACCCGTTCAGCCACCCGAGTCAATGCCGATCTGTTACAAGGCTCTTCTGTACGCTTTGCGGCTACAGCCACCATCGGCGATGATCATTATGATAAAACATGGCTCAATGCCAATTCGATTGCATGGGCCAATGCTGCCGGCTCCTCGACCGATTCTGTCATCGAATACATGATCACCACCCTGCTTGATTTGCACATACGCGGACTGATCAGTATTCCGGATACCTGTATCGGTATAATCGGCGTGGGCCGCATCGGCAGCAAACTGGCAAATATCTGCGAGGCATTGGGAATGATCGTTCTGCGCAATGATCCCCCCAGAGCCAGAAACGAAGGTACAGATATTTTTTGCCCACTCGACCAGCTCCTGGAACAGGCAGATATACTCACATTGCATACACCCTTGCTGCATGATGGCATGGATTGCACCATCCACCTGCTTGGAAGCGAACAACTATCCCGGTTTAAAGGTAAAGGCATCATCAATGCAGGGCGCGGAGCCTGCGTGGATAACCCTGTATTATGCAACTGGCTCGATAATAATGTGGACAGGTTTGCAGTGCTCGACTGCTGGGAAAATGAGCCTGCCCCTTTGCCGCAACTGCTTAAGCACCCCGGAGTAGCCATTGCCACACCGCACATTGCCGGTCACTCGCTTGAAGGAAAGGCAGCCAACACCGCCTTTATTTATCATGCACTGTGTAAATTTCTGTGTATTCATCCAGTATGGAAAATGCTCCATCATCTGCCGCAAGCACCCGCACCTGCCGAAATCCAGGCTGGCAAAGACCCGTGGCAAAATTTGCATGCAGCAGCCACAGCATTGTACCCGATTGCTGCCGACAATCAGGCCATGAGATCATGGAATCACCGGTCAGCCTCTGAACTAGCCAAGTCATTCACCAGCTACCGCCGTCAATATCCGCCGCGACGTGGCTGGCTGGCTGCACCCGTATATTTCACTCATACCGAAGAAAATATATTGAAACTGGCGCAAATCGTCGGCATGGTTGTTATGCTGGATACATGATGAAGCAAATACTGAATGAATTAGCGTTTCTGTAGGGAGTTATTGATGACTGTTTCAAAAAATAATCTGGTATGGATGGATCTGGAAATGACCGGGCTTGAACCGGAGCAGGATACGATTATTGAAATCGCCACGATTATTACCGATGGGGAACTCAATATTATAGCTGAAGGATCAAGCCTTGTGATTCATCAGCCGGATCATATTCTCGATGCTATGGATGAGTGGAATACCTCACACCACGGCGATTCAGGGTTGACTGCGAAAGTTCAAACTTCGAGTTTGTCCATGCGCACAGCCGAACAGCAAACAATTGATTTCATAAAAAAATATGTGCCACCATCCGTCTCACCCCTGTGCGGCAATTCGATCCATCAGGACAGGCGTTTTCTGCAGCCCTACATGCCGGAGCTCGAAGCTTATTTACACTATCGTAATATAGACGTCAGTACCATCAAGGAACTGGCTCGTCGATGGTATCCAAATCAGACGGCCCCGATCAAAAAAGCCGAGCACCTGGCACTGGCTGATATCCGGGAGTCTATCAATGAACTGCGCTGGTATAGGGAAAAACTGTTTCGTTAACCCATGAGACATGCTATAATGTAAACCTAGTTGGGTAGAAGGAGGTTCAGATGTTTCTAAAAAACACAAGCAATGGTGATATCGCCCAGGTTGTCGAGCTCAGCGAGCTCACCGACCCAAACGCATCATCTGTGACAGTTCGCTATCATGCGGGAGAAGAGGCCGGTGACCCGGTCAGCATTGCCAAGTCGGATTTGGCGTTCCCATCCGGCGAAACATTGCCCAAATGCTGGCAGGATGCACATTACAGAGTCAGTTTCTAGGTGCTGATCAGCAACAACAGAAATTAACCGAGTAGTAGCGAATTCTGAATAAGTGCCTCCATGCACTTATTCAGCAGGCTATCGGGTCGTGCAAATGCTCTGAATTTTCAAAACGCCATTACTTCTGAGCCACTTGCAAAAGTCGTGAACGGCGATTTACTTCCCCACTCCGGCACATTATCGAACTGGAAATTCAGAGAATGGAACCACCATGCTCCTCATTCCATTCCAAAAATGCATTCGAAGTGGGATTGCAACGCATCCACTCAGACTTTTGCAAGTGGCTTTTATATGGAATCATTTCCTTTTAATTGGACTGGCGTGCAGGCCACATTCGGTCACGCCTTCTTCCTGTTCCCACCACCATCGACCGGATCTCGGATCTTCCCCTACGGTGATAGCCC
>JAUZQI010000061.1 GCA_030951095.1 Mariprofundus sp.
TACATAGTAAAGGACGATAGCACCGGCAGCAAACAGGGCAACGATTACCAGAATCGAGAAACGGGCACTGCCCGACAGATAACTGGCAACTCCCATCAACAACGGCCCGAACACTGTAGCGAACTTGCCCAGCATATTGAAAAAGCCGAAAAACTCTGCTGCCTGTCCTTTAGGGATGATACGCGCATACATCGAGCGGGATAGCGCCTGAATACCGCCCATCACCAGCCCGATCGCTGCCGCCAACCAGTAAAAATCATTCGCATGCTGCATAGTCGAGCTCCAGATGCAGGCAACCGCATAGACAATGATGCTGGCGATAATAACCCGCTTGGCACCGAATCTTCCGCCCAGCCAACCGGCTGCAAGTGCTGCCGGAAATGCAATGAACTGGGTCATCAGCAGCGCCGAGATCAGGACATCCGATGCAAAACCAAGCGACAGCCCGTAATCGACAGCCATATGCGCCACTGTATTCACACCGTCGATATAGAGGAAATAAGCGATCAGAAAGAGCCATACCTGCTTGAGCGAACGCAAATGATGGATCGTGTCACCAAGCTGATGAAAACCGGCTTTCGCCGATGCCAGCAATCCCAATCGTCCTGTTTCACTCGATTCATGCACAAACAGCGCCACTGGAATCGTAAACAGGGCCCACCAGAGCGCCACGGACAGGAATGACCAGCGCACGGCCTCGGCCTTGTCGGCGAGGAAAAACCAGTCGGGATGCAGTGTCATCACCACATTGATCGCGAAGAGAATACCACCGCCGATATAACCAAGCGCATAACCCAGCGCTGATACCCGATCCAGTTCATGATGTTCTGCCACATCGACAATCAGTGCATCGTAAAAGATATTGGCACCGGAAAAGGCGATAGCTCCAAACAGGTAGACCAGCACCGCCATCAACCACTGCCCCTCGGAAACCAGAAACAGGCCAGCAGTCATCACCACGGCAAGCGAAGTGAAGGAGAGCATCATCTGCTTCTTCAAACCACCCTGGTCGGCCATCGCGCCTAAAATGGGGGCTACCAACGCAATCACAAGTCCTGCGGCCGCATTGACCATACCAAGCCAGAAGGTGGACTCATTGGCGGTCAGATCGCTTGCCCAGTACTGTTTAAAGAAAACCGGAAAAAATCCGGCCATCACGGTCGTGCTATAAGCCGAATTGGCCCAGTCATAGAGCGCCCACGAATAGATCGTTTTGCGGTTGCTTTTACCCATCTGTGTAATTTAAATGTAACACCGAGATTTAGCGAGCCAATTCAACGCAACTGTTACTCTTTCGGCCAACGGCCATCGGCATGTGGCAATATCCATAAATGGCTGTACCAGTAATATTGGTGATGATTATGCCGGGCCTGCACCGTACATGTGTATTTGCTGCGACCGGCCGGTAAGTCCTGGTCACTTTGAATCTCGAATATGCCTTTGACCCGATCCATCCATCTCACACTCATCAATTCGCCCGCCAGATAACAGTTCACTGCTTCCATATCGAAATCACCTTTGGTCAATTTCAGACGCAACAGAGGTTTTCTTTCATCTGCTGCCAGAACATTTTCATCGCCTTGTAATACCGTGACTTGCAACGGTCTGCTGTTGACGCGTTGTGCAAATGCCTTTTTCCCGGCATAGGTTCCCATCACAGGAAAACGCGGCAGAGCCTCAGGACTGGATAAAAATCCAGCCGCGCCGGACTGCTGGCCTAAAGCGGTATATCCCATCTCTTTCAACAGCGCCTTCAGTTTTGGAGCGAATTCGCCATAGGGGTAAGCAAACAGTTTGGGTGTCTCACCAATTTCAGCCTCGATTCGCTGCTGTGTAGCTGTGATATCCTGTTTCACTCTCTGCCGCCAAACAGACTCGTTTTCTCCGGGCAATCGTCGTACCGGATGATCATGCCCCATTGTGTGGTTCAGAATGGCTCCACCGGCTCGTTTTACCTGCCTCAATTCATCCCAGCTCATGTATGCACCAAACCTGTGATCTATGGCATGCGGATTTACAAACACGGCAAACGGCCAGCCGCGCTGTTTCAACAACGGCACAGCGTTTTTCAAAACAGAGCGGTAACCATCATCAAACGTAATAGCAATGCTCTTCTCAGGTACAATCTGCCCGTTTGTAAGCTTCTGAGTCAGCTCGGCCAATGGCATGATATGGAAATTATTCTCATCCAGATATTGCAGATGTTCGGCAAATTGGGCCGGTGTTACACTGGTTATGGCAGGCGTATCTTCACCCACATGATGATAAAGCAAAATGACAGCATGCTCGGCTGCAAGAACTGGATTAAGCCACAGCAGACAGGTCAATGATAAAACAAGAAAACGTAGTTGAAGTTTCATGCAAGCTCCTGAAACTCATCATAGCACAGCGTTGTGGCAGGTGCTGCGTGCGTAGTAGGTTGTGCTGACGAGGAGATATTCATGCGTGCTATTATACAACGAGTCAGCAGTGCCATGCTTGTGACCCCCGGCACGAAGCTGAAAGAAATCAGCAGAGGCATTGTTGCTCTTGTTGGTGTGGAAAAAGGCGATACGGAAGCGAATGTGCAGCGCATGGTTTCACGGATGCTCAGCTATCGAATTTTTCCCGATAACGAAGGGCGTATGAATTTGAGTCTGTTAGATATTGATGGCGCACTCTTACTGGTACCCAACTTCACTGTTGCAGCCGATACAAAAAAAGGAACCCGTGCAAGTTTTTCAACGGCCGCAGCACCTGCAGATGGCGAGCGCCTGTTTACCATGTTTGTAAATTCCATGAGTGAAAGACATGCCCATATCGAGAGCGGCA
>JAUZQI010000062.1 GCA_030951095.1 Mariprofundus sp.
AACCGGCTATGGTCAAAACGAAAGGACAAAAAGACATGATTATCGGTCGTAGCCAGGCCATGCAAGATATGTTCCGTACGCTGGGACGCGTGGCAACCTCCGATTTAACCGTGCTCATTACCGGCGAATCGGGTACGGGCAAGGAGATGGTTGCCCGCACGCTGCATGAGCGCAGCCAGCGTGCAGATAAAGCGTTTATTGCCATTAATACCGCAGCTATTCCGGCTGACCTGCTCGAATCAGAATTGTTCGGCCATGAAAAAGGATCGTTTACCGGTGCCGATAAAACCCGGGCAGGCCGCTTTGAACAAGCTGATGGAGGCACCCTGTTTCTTGATGAAATCGGTGATATGCCGGCTGCATTGCAAGCCAAGCTATTGCGCGTACTCGAAGAAGGCCGGGTGCAACGGGTGGGAGGCAGCCAGTCAAACGTGGTCAATGTACGTCTGCTGGCAGCTACACATCAGCATTTGCTGGAAAAAATCAGCAAGGGCGAGTTTCGCGAGGATCTGTATTACCGTTTAAATGTGATTCCTGTCCACATTCCACCCTTGCGTGAGCGGCGCGATGATATTCCGGAACTTTCTATTCACCTGCTGGATGAAGCGGTGGAAGAACTGGGCATGGATGCGCCAATTCTGCTTGATGATGCGGTTGATTTACTCTGCCGCCACGATTGGCCGGGCAATGTACGCGAATTGAAAAACGTGATGCGCCGGTTGGCTGTATTAACACCGGGTGCAAGTATCACCTTGTCCGATGTGGCGCTGGCACTTGGCAATGTCAGCAACACACAACAAGATGAAGAGACGCTGGCCCAGGCGGTAACACGCTGTACCCGCCATTATCTGCATCAGCTCGGTTATGCCAAAGCGACCAATCTGCATCAATATATGCTGGAACAAACCGAACCGCCGCTATTGGTGCTGGCGATGGAACGCTGCCATGGCAACCAGTTAAAAGTGGCAGAGATGCTGGGGTTAAACCGGAATACCGTGCGGAAATTACTGCGTAAATACGAGATCGACCCCCAAAGTTTCAGGTAGACTCAGGCATATTTGGAATAACCAGGTGTTTTTCCGGGGAGAAGGTTGCTGCCTATGAAATTTCGGCAATAGCCATGCCGGCAGCGTATCCGGATGACCATGCCCACTGGAAGTTGAAGCCACCCAGGTGGCCGGTAACATCCACCACTTCACCGATAAAATAAAGGCCGTTTACCTGCTTGCACTGCATGGTTTTTGACGACAATTCATCCGTATCGACACCGCCCACCGTTACTTCGGCAGTGCGATATCCTTCGGTTCCGTTGGGTTTGAGTTGCCAGTGGCGAAGCCGGGTGGCGATCTGTTGCATCTCTTTTTCACCCAGTTGTCGCAATTTTTTGTCAGTTACGGCGCTTTTTTTCATCAGCAATTGTACCAGTCGCCGGGGCAACAGTTCGGACAGCACTGTGCCCAGTTGAGCCTGTGGCCGCTGCTGACATTTCAGTTCAAGAAATTCAGTAATATCGACATCCGGTAACAGGTTGATATCGAGTTCATCACCCGGCTGCCAGTAGGAAGATATTTGCAGCATGGCCGGGCCGGACAGACCACGATGGGTGAACAGCATCGCTTCATAGAATGACTGACCTTGGCATGACACCGAAACATCCAGCGATATGCCAGCCAGCGCCTTTAATTCCTCTTTTTCATTGCCGGTAAATGTGAATGGTACCAGGCCGGCAACAGGCTTGATGATTTTCAGACCAAACGCCTCGGCTATTTTTAACCCGAATGCTGTGGCACCCATTTTGGGAATAGAGAGACCGCCGGTAGCGATGACCAGAGATTCGGAATCAAAGCTGCCGTGACCGATTTTGAGCAGGAACCGATTCTTCTTTTCCACTGACAGGATATCTGTATGGGTGAGTATTTGTACCCCGAAGTCGCGGCACGGTTGCAATAACATATCGAGGATATCCTGTGCAGAATCATCACAAAATAATTGCCCGTGGTGACGTTCGTGATAGTCGATGCCGGACTGTTGCACCCATGTGATAAAGTCGTTGGCAGAAAATCGTGCCAGCGCCGATTTGCAAAAATGCGGGTTGGCAGAAATAAAGTTGGCTGCAGTGGTAAGGCGATTGGTAAAATTGCAGCGTCCGCCACCGGAAATCAGGATTTTCTTACCCACCTTATCGGCATGATCAAGTATCAGCACCGAATTCCCGAAACCTGCTGCCGTACCTGCACACATCAATCCAGCAGCTCCGGCGCCGATGATGATAGTATCATAGTGTTGCATGCCCGGATTGTGCACATCATGAACACTTCAGGCACCTTTCATCTGTTTTTCAGATACAGCTGTCATAATCCCGTCTTCCACGCCGTCTAAACAATTGCGTAAGGAGATATGATGAAGAGCCAGTTGCAAAAGTTTGAGTGGAAGAGTTGCAATCCCACTTCGAGTGCATTTTCGGGTTGGCATGAGGGGTATGGTGGTTCCATTCGCCAAAATTCCAGATCGGAAATGCGCCGGAGTAGGGAAGCAAATCGCTGCTCACGACTTTTGCAAGTGGCTCTGAAGCGTCTGCTTTTATTACTGGGGGTCATGATCATGCCAATGGGCACAGCAACTGCGTATGAAGCAGAAACCGCAACATTTGCCGGAGGCTGCTTCTGGTGTATGGAGCACCCGTTTGACGAATTACCGGGGGTCATCACCACGACATCCGGCTATACAGGTGGCCATCAAGAACATCCAACCTATCAGCAAGTGTCTGCCGGCACGACAGGCCATGCTGAAGCAATGCAAGTGGTGTTTAATCCAAAGCGAATCAGTTATGAGGAACTGCTGCATGTGTATTGGCGCAATACCGATCCGACGACGGCCAATCGCCAGTTTTGCGATGTCGGCACACAATACAGGCCGGCTATCTTTTATCACTCCGAAGCGCAAAAGCAGGTTGCCGAAAGTTCTACAAAAGCGCTGATGACAAATAAACTATTTGATAGAGATATTGTTACTGAAATTACCCGGGCAAGCACTTTCTGGCCGGCTGAAGAATATCATCAGAACTATTATCTCAAGAATCCGATCCGCTATAAATTTTACCGTTATAACTGTGGCCGTGATCAGCGGCTTGAGAAATTGTGGGGCCAGACAGAGTGAAGCGCAGAACTTTTCTCCGGGCCGGACTTGCTGTTACCGCGTTGTTGAGCCTGCCGCTGGCTATTGATGCAGGCAGGGAAAGGAAGGAACGTATGATTGAAAAAATTCATAAATCCGAGGCTGAATGGAAAAATCTTTTAAGCCCGGAGCAATTTGATGTACTCAGGCAGGCAGGGACGGAGAGGCCATTCAGCAGTGTATTGAACAAAGAGTATGGCCAGGGAAGCTATGTGTGTGCCGGTTGCGATTTGCCTCTGTTTGAATCGGATAGAAAATTTGACAGCGGCACCGGCTGGCCCAGCTTTTATGCGCCGATTGACGG
>JAUZQI010000063.1 GCA_030951095.1 Mariprofundus sp.
GCCGAAGCCCGGCTCAAAGGTATAGTCGATGGGTGCCCATTGATCGTTTTGGCGATATTCCCTGAAGATCATGTGCCCGTCTTCAACCGTGCCGGAAGCCCCGGATTCGGCATTCATGAGGCTGCAGGCAGCAGCCACCAGTATCTTCCTGATGGTCGCCTGATCTAGCGAGGCGTTGATCTTCCGACCGATCTCCAACAGGGATTGAAGCTGCTGCTCTGTATGCTTGCGCTCGGTGATATTCTGACAGGTGCCGATCAGGCCTACGGCCTGACCGTTCTCATACTCAAGCATGCCATTGGTTCTAACCCAAATCACTTCGCCGTCTTTGCAAATCAGGCGGTACTCCTGAGGAACCAAGGTTTTCTCTCCCGATGCAATGCCGTTTTGCAGCCACTCGGTCACCCATTCGAGGTCATCCGGATGATGGATATCCCGATTCACCCGGTTGTAGTCAATCTGCTCATTTTCATCATATTTCAGCAGCCTGTGCATGCCAAGCGACCATGCGACATGGCCAGACTGAATGTCCCAAGTAAAATTTCCCATTTGTGCAATATACTGAGCCTGCAGCAGACTTTGCTGACTCTGCCTGAGGGCTTCCTCGGCCTGCCAGCGCTCGGTGATGTCGCGCATGATGGCGGTGAATATCCATTTACCCTCAACCTTCTCGGTCGACAGGCTCATCTCCTTGGGAAAGGCGCTGCCGTCTTTTCTCAGGCCCATGGTTTCCGTGACCTTGCCGATCAGCGCGCCTTCGCCGGTTTTCAGGAATTGGCTGATGCCCTTCTCATGGGCGGCGCGGTCTTCCTCGCGCAGAATGATCGTCAATGGCTGGCCGATGGCCTCCGCTTCCGCATAGCCGAACATGCGCTCGGCGGCCGGATTCCACAGCGTGATGCTGCCTTGCTCATCCGCGCAGACGATGGCATCAAGGCTGGTGGCAATAATTGTCTTGACAAGAGGCGCCTGCATGGCTACCCCCCCCCCGAAATTTAGGCATCATTCCTTGCCACCTTTCAGGGCTGCAATTTCATCACGCAGCTCCTTGATGCGGAACTCACGCTGCACGGTGGCTTTCTTGAAACGCTCCAGCTCATCCAGCCGTTTCTGCATGGCCTCCTTAGTCTGGGCACGCTGCGCTTCAGCCGCAAAGCGGTTCAGCGTATGCGAGATATCATCCGCCGCCTCGTCCAGTATCCTGATTTCATCATCTTTGAAGAAGCCCTTATCTTCGGCATATACGCAAAACGCACCGATACATTCATGCTCCCGCCGCACGGGGAATGCTGCGGCGGAGCGGCAGCCATGCTCCAGCAAGGGTTCGCGCCAGGCGGCCGAGCACTGGCTTTCGGTCATGAGGTTGCAATGCGCAGGCTGGCCATGGCTAACAGCCTCCGTGCCCAGCATGCACGGGATGCAATCGCCTTTGGCCCGCAATACATCATTGAGAACAGCCCCGCTGCAGGCCGCTTTCGCCACGGGCCTGAGTCCATCGGCATCGCCTTCCCGCAGCCCGATCCAGGCGAAACGGAAGCCGCCCCGTTCCACAGCGGCGGTGCAGGTCTCCTGAAACGCCTTTTGCTCATCAGTCTGGCGCTGCACCACCTGATTGACATGGCTTAAAAAATCCAGCAGCCGGTTGAGCCTTTTGGTATGGGCAAACAGCCGCTGCCGGTGCCTGGCATGTATATCGTAGACAGCGCCCATGCCGGCCAGCAACAGGATGATGACGGTGCGCATGAACAACTCGTTCGGATCGTATTCGCCGGCCAGCGTCTGCATGAGGCTGAATTGCGGCGTGAAGACAAAGGCATGCAGACCGGATTCGAGCAGCCAGTAGACCGCGCCAGCCGCCAGTCCGATCCATGTAAAATACAGTTTCGGCATGCTCACCTCTCAGGAACACCACCCTATACGTGCATTTATAATATGGGAACTGCAACTGTAAGCCATGAATCGCGCATTAACGCAACACTGGATGGGATACAGGGGCATCAATGGTAGGCCCCATTGCCATGAACTACAGAATTGTGTCGTATGTCATATGTTTGTCACAAATATGAGTTAAGCTGTGTTCCACTGTCAGCAGCAGTGAAGTATTTTCTCATGTTAATAAGAGGGCTGAGCGTGCAAACTCCGCCTTTTTCTATGCCCATATTTATTTGCCGATGCGCTTGCATCCGAATTGGACTTTTGCTGTGTCATTTAGCCGCATGGATATCAACTGGTGATTTATCTCACAGTGTAGCTGCATGCTAATCCTCAGCTTTAATCCCAGATCAGTCCCAAGGAGGTGACTATGTCTGCAATTTTTAGCTTAGATCATCATAAACGGCATATGTATTTGGAGAAAAACAGGGAGGATATCCTGTTTATCATTCAGGTTCCTGTTGCCCTGATTGCACTAGCGACTCTGTTTTTCCTGAGATAAACACCAATACGACAGCTTTCTTTGTCTATGTGGCCATTGACAGGTGCAGCCGCTAAATTCATTCGCTGTGCCTGAAGAAAGCAACACTTCAAACCAAAGGGCGGAGTTTACAGAACTCCGCCTTTTTTATTGACCCGCGCATATGAAATCGCTGAGATAGGAGCATGTTGACAAACACAGGAGCAATCCGTTGAAAGTACTCATGATTGGAAGCGTTTGGCCGGAACCTTGCTCATCCGGCGCAGGGCTGCGCATCATGGAGATGATGCAGCTATTCCTGAACCAGCAGTGGGCAGTCATTTTTGCCAGTTCCGCAGCCCCTTCCGAACACATGGCTGATCTTGAATCACTGACTATTCGTAGCGTCCCCATTATGGTGAATGACAACAGTTTTGATCAGTTCATTCACGAACTCCAGCCGGATATCGTATTATTCGATCGCTTTACGATGGAAGAACAGTTCGGTTGGCGGGTGGAAAAACACTGCCCCGATGCCATGCGCATGATCGAAACCATTGATCTGCACTGCCTGCGCCATGCACGGCAGCTGCAATTCAAACGCAAACCCGAAGTCGTGCTGCAAGTAGAGCAAGCCGACCTGTACAATGAAATCGCTGTACGAGAGCTCGCTGCTGTTCACCGCTCCGATTTATCGCTGCTGATTTCAGACTATGAAATGGAGTTGTTGCAAGCACAATTTGCAGTCAGCCCTGATATCATTCATCTCTGTCCATTCATGTTTGAAAAGCAACACATGCACTTGTCATCGCCCGCCTTTGAAAAACGCGCTCATTTTATCAGCATCGGTAATTTCCGGCATGCCCCGAACTGGGATGCTGTGCTGTGGATGCAACAACAGATATGGCCATTGATCAGATCACGTTTGCCTGAAGCGCAACTACATATTTATGGCGCTTATGCACCGCCAAAAGCATGGGCATTACATCAGCCGAATCGTGGCTTTCATGTGCTTGGCCGGACTGAACAGGTTGAAACAGTGATGCAACAGGCCAGGGTTTGTCTGGCGCCGCTGCGATTCGGCGCAGGCATCAAAACCAAGTTGGCCGATGCGATGCTAAATGGCACGCCCAGTGTGACTACCGGCATTGGTATTGAAGGCATGCACCGTGGTTTGCCCTGGGCCGGCGATGTTGCCGATAGCGCTGAAACATTTGCCGATGCCGCTGTATCACTCTATCTGAATGCAGATAAATGGGTTCAGGCACAGAACAATGGCTTCAGGATCATTCAGCACCTGTTTGATGCGCACACCAATGGCGAGGCTTTCATTCATCGCCTGTTGCAGGTAAAGCAAACCCTTGCCTCTCATCGGCAGCAGCATTTCACCGGTTTGATGCTCAGACATCACCATCAGCGCAGTACCGAATTCATGTCCCGCTGGATTGAGGTCAAAAACAGCTTGCCTGGATTGAACCCAAAGGACTAGCCCGGCTGGTTTACATACCATGACGGGAAGGGGATATCGGATTTAAGAGGCCAGATGATCCACATTGGCATAATAAATGCTGAAATAGAGCAGCATAATCATGGCTACGGGCAGTTTATTGTGAATTAAATCTGTGATCATGTTATCCATATGACTACGTTGCATCACGGCCTCCTTTAATCCGGCTTGGCATGGCAAACGTTATGAACAGCGGAAATGTGCAACTGTGATGCATATTACGCTTTACAGAAAATGTGCGCATATGGCACACGAAAAAATTAGCCCGTTGAGCGATCAGTGATTTCGATCAGGTGATAACCGAACTGTGTTTTCACCGGGCCGTGTACCTTGTGCAGTTCAGCAGAGAAAACAACTTCATTGAATTCCTTGACCATCTGGTGCTCTCTGAATTGCCCCAGATCACCACCTTTCTTGCCGGACGGACAGGTTGAATGTTGCCTGGCGATATCGGCAAAACCGGCACCATTTTCAATGTCGGATTTCAATTGCTCACACTGCTTCTTGTCGGCAACGAGAATGTGTCGCGCTGATGCCGTTGCTCTTTTTTTACGCCACCCCATCATATTCACCTTCCTTTTTTGGTGTTCTGTTTTGATCTCATCGTAAAAAGTCCTTCAATGGCCTTTTTACTGACGGAAAGCGACAAGTGCGATTTTCACTTTCCTTTACAAAGTCATCTGTTTTGATTTACTGCTTCGCTCATCCACCGGCAAGCCGGGCTTTGTATCCGTTCTTTTCCAGCAACACCAACAATTTTTCCCGGTGATCGCCCTGAATCTCCAGCATACTGTTTTTTACTGCCCCGCCGGTACCCAGCTGGCTTTTCAGTTTTTTTAATAGCTGTTTCAGCGACAGATCATCCAGCGCGAGGCCATCAATGATAGAAACCGTTTTGCCACCACGACCTTTTGATTCGCGGTAAATGCGCACGCCCTGTTTGCTCGGGTTCCGAATCACGGATGACGCAGCCGCCTGGCGCCGGTTCTTTTTACTCCCGGCACTTTTTTGTTGGGCAGGTTTACCGAGCGAACCATGTTCCGTGCTATACACCAGCCTACGATCTTCACCCATCCATTGCTCCTGTGTGAACAGTAATCGGCTAATCCCACGCCTATTGAGTAGCTTGTGCAAGTACAGCAGGAGTGCGATATTTCTCTTTGTCTGCTTAACCCCTTGCCCGTGAAATCGAATGCAAAACGCATAATATTTGTGGGGTATCCATACAAATGCGGCAATGCTAGCATGCCTGGATGGAGACTCCGAAGCTGCGACGACGACCAGTGGTCGGCAAGGATTACCCCAAGAACTATGCAGACTTTCTCGACTGGTTCCCTGATGATGCCGCTTGCCTCGACTATCTTGACTGGCTCCGTTGGCCGGACGGCTTTTCGTGTCCCAAATGCTTTGGCAACGTGGGATGGCGTATGCGCGATAGCCGATGGTGGTGCAAGGCATGTCGGCGCAGAGTGTCTGCCACAGCAGGCACCATCTTTCATCACACGAAAACACCCCTTACGGTGTGGTTCGCGACTGCTTGGCATATGACGGCACCGAAGAACGGGGTGTCCGCCACAAC
>JAUZQI010000064.1 GCA_030951095.1 Mariprofundus sp.
GCCCCTCTGATTTGGCCAATAGATCAAGAAAACGGAAGCCAATATTATGGCGCGTTTCCTTATACTTGTTGCCGGGATTTCCCAGGCCGACTAGTAGTTTCATGCGTACTTCAGACTTGGCCGGATTTCTTCGGCTGCTTCAGTTGTACCTGCATCTTCTGCAGTATCTTCACCTTCACCTTCACCTTCACCTTCACCATCATCTTCAGGATCAGGACCGGCTTTTGGTGTCGACAGGTTCAGTACAGTGAAGTTTACATCATGTAGCACTTCAGCGCCTTCAGGTAGTGTAATATCTTCGATATGAACCGTATCACCTATTTCCATATCAGCACAATCTACTTCAATCTGATCAGGGATCGAGTCAGCACGGCAGGTGATTTCCAGTGAATGGCGGACAGTATCGATCAAACCACCTTTCACGATGCCCGGTGCGTTCTCGTAGTTAATGGCAATCACAGGGACGTCCATGGTGATGGTATCCTTGCCGGATACGCGGAAGAAATCCAAATGGGTAGCGGTATCCATAACCGGATCCCACTGGCTGTCTTTGAGCAGTACACTGTTTTTACCACGCGAACCTTTCACCTTTACTTCCAGCATGGATGTGTGAAATTGCTCTTCGGCAAGCAGATTGGAAACAGTGTTGTAGTTCATGGTGATAGCGATGTCCGGTTTGCCACCGCCATAAATAATGCCCGGCAATTTACCGGCACGGCGCAGCCGGCGAGTAGCGCTACGGCCTGTTTCTTCACGAAGTTCAGCTTCGATTACGTAATCAGTCATTTGGATTCTCCTTAAGAAATGCACCGTCGGGTTGTCCCGTCACGGCGTGCGCCTGGTTCTCTGGATCCCTGACGCGGGCGCGCACTCTAGGCAGACGATGAAAAAAGTCCAATAGACGGCTAGCTTTCGTCCATGATTAAAACATTCGCCTTGTTTACCATCACAGCTATCGCAGAAATCGTAGGTTGTTATCTGCCTTATCTATGGTTGAAAAAAGGCGGTTCCATCTGGCTGCTGATACCTGCCGCCATCAGCCTTGCTCTGTTTGCATGGCTGTTAACATTGCACCCTACGGCTGCAGGTCGCGTTTATGCGGCTTATGGTGGCGTTTATATCACTATCGCCATTCTGTGGTTGTGGCTTGTCGATGCAATTCGCCCGACCATGTGGGATATCGTCGGTTCAGCCGTAGCCCTGCTTGGCATGGCTATCATCATATTCGGCGCTCGACAGGTATAGGCGCGTTAGCCGCAAATACCTGCATACATAAAGCTCTTGAGATCAGGCGACCAGTGTTTCAACGTCCGATTGACGGCATCCTGTTCAAATGCTTCAGCATCCCAGTCGTCGCCTGCCCATTCCACAAATGCCTGCTCATTTTTATCGCGCTCCTGTTTGGGGGTTGAGAGCAATTCAAGCAGATTCTGATAACCCCAGATACCGCCGCAATCCTCCGGAGGGCAAGCCCGCTTCCCCTTCAAACATACGGCTTTTCGAACTGTAATATCATCCGATTCAATCTCTTTTTCAATCAGGATATCGTGCATCCATCCGTCGCCGAAATCATATTCATAGGTTATTTTATCACCGGGCCTGACAACATTTCTCAAGCGCACTTCAGCGGCAGCCTCCGGCTTTGGGCTGTTCGACCAGCCTGAATCCCACATATTATCAGGGTCAGGTATTTCAATGCACCTGTCTTGGGTGCGAAACGCATACAGGTGACAATCCTGCCAGCCCATCGTCCACTGAATAGCGCAATGCAACGCATCCATTGTGCAATCCGCCGAAATCAGCAGCCTGCGCCAGATTGGCGGGCGCATGCCTTTGAGTGTGATCTTGATTTGATAGCGGTTATTTTTCATGCACTCCCCTTTTTTGTTGTATTCAGCAGATGAAGCCGTTCCAGACCATTTTTTTCAAATTCATCCTCATAATTTAATGACAGATCATACAACTTGCCGCCGCGATCAATCCAGTCCATGGCATCAAACGCCTCTTCGCCAATTTGTTCGACCAAATCACGTTCGGCAAGGCGATCGGATAACACCTCCCAGAATTGCTGATCCTTAAACGCATCAACAAACTGCAAATAGTCCTCCTCGAATTCTTTGGTCTCATAATACTCCCTGGATATCTTATCGCAGAAGACGATCTTTTCCATTTTCGCCTTATATGCGGCAGCAAAGAGTTTCTGCATCACTTTTTTGTGCGCCAACGCAGTTGGATTATTGCACTCATCACCTTCCAGATCGGCAAACATCACCCAGTCACCGATATTGGCCAGACGCAAAAGCATCACAAGTTCCTGTTTGGTCAGATTGATATTCATAACACCTCCGCTGTTTGTGTTTCCAGCCACGTAATGGCGGCCTTCTCGTCCTGCTCGATAGCTATTTCCACTGCTCGCTTGGCGCATTCGAGCAGGTGTTTGGATTGCTTGCGCAAGGCAAAAGACTCAGTGACCTTTTGCTGGATGTTGGTTTGAATGTGTTCTGGCAATATTGGAATGA
>JAUZQI010000065.1 GCA_030951095.1 Mariprofundus sp.
TCTCACCCATGTCTCGCATTGCAGCGGCACGTTGTTGCCATGCGATTCCAAACAATGGTCGAGGCACTGCCCGTCTTTTCAATGTGAACGCTGCGTTGATGGATCGGGTCTTTAATCAGGCAGCCATCTGAGCTGCTTGCAAAAGGCTGAGTGGATGAGTTGCAATCCCACTTCGAGTGCATTTTTGGAATGGAATGAAGAGCATGGTGGTTCCATTCTCCGAAATTCCAGTTCGTAGTGCGCCGGAGTTGGGAAGTAAATCGTCATTCACGACTTTTGCAAGCGGCTCATCTGCTGTACCTAGGGAAGCGCTGATCAAACCATGATTCGCGATCCTGCATGTGAAATTAACGATTTCTTCGTTAAAACCGGGATGCTCTGATTCATGCGATTTTCCCTCTGAAACAGACAAGCTTTCAGGTTCTTATGTTGACTGCAATTCGTTACTTGATCTGTTGGTTGAGCATTGGTTGAGCATCGGTCAATATCAGCCCATGTACGACTTGTTTGTTCGGCCATTGACCGCCATTCCCGGAATCGGTGTTGCGTTGGAAAAACGGCTTATGGCTCGTGGTGTGAGTTGTCTCGGGGATCTGTTACTGCATTTGCCAAAGGATTATATCGATGATCGCCATATTCAGTCTATTGATCAGCTGACGGAAGGGGTGAGTGCACGCATTTGCGGACGCATTTTATCCAGACACGCACGTGGTTTTGGGCGTAACCGGCAGGTGATTTTAACACTTGTCGATAATTCGGGGAAAATTTCGCTCAACTTTTTTCATTCCGGTTACATGTTGGCCGATGCTCGGTTGTCCGAGGGACGCGAAATTTCTGTGCGTGGCACTGCCGAATGCTGGAAAGGCCATTGGCAGATGAATCATCCTGAATGGTGTGTCGTCGAGGCATTTAAACCCGGATTTCAACCGGTTTATGGGTCACTTGCAGGGCTTACCGGCAAACGGATTAGTACAATGATACAGCATGTGCTGGCCATGTTACCGGCCAGTGGCGGCAGCCCTCTTGATGATGTGCTGGTAAACACGCCCCATTTACTTTCGTTGCACCGGGCACTTAAGCAATTGCATGCACCGAATGAACAGAATGATGGGTTACTGGAGAATGCCACCCTGCGTCTGAAAAGCGAAGAGGTGATTGTCTATCTTCACCTGATGCGCGAAAAAAAACAGCAGGCTGATTGTCAAGCCCTATCGTTGCTTGCAGAGCAATTCAGTGACCAAGTATTAAACAGTTTCCCTTTTCCTCTGACCAAAGCACAACAAGAGGTTTGGCACGATATTTCTGACGATCTACAGTCCGGCAGGCGAATGCATCGGCTACTGCAGGGTGATGTGGGTGCAGGCAAAACCTGGGTTGCTGCACTAGCCATGGCCAAGGCCGCCGGTTGTGGTTATCAGGCGGCGCTACTTGCGCCGACCGAAGTGCTGGCCAACCAGCATGCCGATACATTACGTGAACTGTTTGCACCAGCGGGGCTTGAAATCGCGTTATTGACTGGAAGCACGAAGGCAAAAGTACGGCGTGAAATCATTGCGGGATTAGGTGGGAACACGCTGAAGCTGATAGTCGGTACGCATGCCTTGCTGACGGATGACATAGTATTTAATCACCTGGCTTTGGCATTAGTGGATGAGCAGCATCGTTTCGGTGTACGTCAGCGCTGGGCACTGGCTGATAAACAACACGATGACCAGAACGCCATTCACCTGCTTGGTATGACAGCTACGCCGATTCCACGCACACTGGCTTTATCACTCTATGGTGATATGGATTTATCGATTATGCGCGGCATGCCACCGGGCAGAAAACCGGTGGAAACACGCGTGATCGCGGCACATAAAATGAAGCCGTTAGCTGATGGAATACAACGCATACTTGATGCTGGTGGGCGTATTTACTGGATTGTACCGCGTATTGACGAAGATGAGGATGGTGTATCGGTTGATCAACGGGTGGATTTGTTAAAAGGCTATTTCCCCGGTGCTCATGTTTTGGGTTTGCACGGGCGCATGAAATCAAAAGACAAACAGGCGGCGCTGGGAACGTTTGCATCGGGTTCGTGCAAAATCATTGTTTCTACTACGGTCGTCGAAGTGGGTGTGAATGTACCCGAAGCTCGTTTGATAGTGATTGAACAGGCTGAATCTTACGGGTTAGCGCAACTGCATCAGCTCAGGGGGCGGGTAGGACGATCGCATGAGCAGAGTTATTGCATGTTAGTTGCCGGAGAACAGATATCCGAAACAGCGATGGGGCGATTGAAGTTGATGGTTCATACGCATGATGGTCTGGAATTGGCTGAAGCCGACCTGGCATTACGTGGTGGTGGTGATGCTGTCGGCACTCGCCAGCATGGGGATGCCGGTTTCCGGCTGCTTAATATGGCAGAAGATGCAGGACTTATTCGCCAGTGGTTCGAAGCTTTGCCAAAATTTACGCCGAACACAGCCATGCAACAGTTCTGGCGGCCGCTTGCAGAAGCAACCGATTAGCTGATAGTGGAGGAGATAGATGAATGTGGTTTGCCCAGTTGTTGTCGAAGTGAATCCGGAATATTCACCCGAACATTCCGAGCCGGAACAGAATCATTATGTGTTCATCTATTACATCAGCATTCAAAACAGGGGTAGGCAGGCGGCACAACTGATTAGCCGCCACTGGGTAATTACTGATGCCAATGGAAAGGTTGAGGAGGTGCGAGGCGATGGTGTCGTGGGTGAACAGCCTGTTCTCGCTCCAGGCGATGAACACTGCTACAACAGCTTCTGTGTATTGGAAACACATGTCGGCTGCATGCAGGGCAGTTATATGATGCTGGGGGAGGATGGCCGTTATTTTGATGCGCCTATTCCAGCTTTTACACTGGCTGTACCCGGGGCGCTCAACTGAACGCTTATCCGGTTTTATACAGCTTTCGCCGCTGCCCTTATGCCATGCGGACTCGCATGGTTTTGCGTATGGCCGGAATACAGTGTGAAATACGTGAAGTTGTACTGAAAGACAAACCGCAGGCAATGCTGGATATATCGCCCAAGGGAACTGTGCCGGTGCTGCAATTGCCTGATGGCCGAATAATTGATGAAAGTTTTGAGATCATGTGCTGGGCATTGGCTGTGAATGATCCGGAACAGTGTCTATGTCCGGAGAATGGCTCCCCTGTCGAAATGCTTGCGTTGATACGGTTGAATGATAGCGAGTTCAAGTTCCATCTGGATCGCTATAAATATCCTCAACGATTCGGTAAGTCGGTGGATGCCGGGCATCATTTTTCCCGGGCCTGTGAATTCCTTGCCATACTTGATAGCAGATTGAATCAGACCAGCTTTCTTTTCGGCGCAGGTGCAAGCCTTGCTGATGTTGCATTGTTTCCCTTTGTGCGACAGTTCGCTTCAGTTGATCCGGAAACGTTCGGACAGTTATCTTGTTCCCATGTTCAGTATTGGTTGGGTTACTGGCTTGGAAATATGCACTTTTTACATGTGATGAAAAAATTTCCTCAGTGGCATGTGGGGGATAACAGTACATTTTTATTGCCATAGTGTGAGGTGAATCACTTCCTGTTTGTTTTAGCTCCATACTATTCGCGTTGTGGATGTAAAAGATCACTTGGTCACAGGAGTCAATAATGTTTGAAAAACATGTTAAAAACAAAGAATCGAATATAGAAAAGAAAAGCGAGAGCAAAGTTACACGTACCGTAATTCATTCTTTCCCGCGCCCGCTTTTTTCCCATAAGTAGTTATTGGCGCTTTTTGCGTCTGTTTTTTCGTAATGGCTGATGCCGTTGTGATCGAAGATTCATTCGAGCATTTCTCCCTGGTGGGGGGACAAGACATTCAGGGCCGTTGCCGATCAGATCGGTGCGGCCCATTTTTTTCAGTGCATCCCTTAACAAATTCCAGTTTTTCGGATCATGATAACGCAGCAGTGTCTTGTGCAGATCACGCTGCTTTTTTCTTTTTGGTGTAAACACACTTTCACTGTTTTTCCTGATTTTCCGCAAAGGATTTTTCCCTGAATAATACATGGCCGATGCCGTCGCCATTGGCGACGGAAGGAATGCCTGAACCTGATCCGGTTTGAAGCGGTTGGCTTTCAGCCATAGCGCCAGATTTAGCATATCTTCATCGGTGCAGCCTGGATGGGCGGCAATAAAGTAGGGGATCAGATACTGCTTCTTGCCGGCTTTTTTCGAAGCCTGTTCAAACATTTTTCTGAACCGTACAAAGCTTTCAACTCCCGGCTTCATCATCTTGGAAAGTGTATCTTTTTCAGTATGTTCCGGGGCTATCTTCAAGTAACCTCCGACATGGTGGGTGGCGAGCTCTTCGATATATTCGGGTGATTCAACAGCCAGATCGTAACGCAGGCCGGAAGCGATAAAGATACGCTTGATGCCACGAATGCTGCGGGCTCGGCGATAAAGATGGATCAGCGGAGTGTGATCAGTATTCAGGTTTTTACAGATGCCGGGAAAGACACACGATGGCCGGCGACATGCAGCTTCAATTTCTGCTGACTTACAGGCCAGCCGGTACATATTGGCAGTCGGACCACCAAGATCGGAAATACTGCCGGCAAAGCCGGGTGTTTTATCACGGATATTTTCGATTTCTCTGATGATCGAGTTCTCTGAACGGCTCTGGATGATGCGCCCTTCATGTTCGGTGATGGAGCAGAATGTACAGCCGCCGAAACAGCCACGCATGATATTGACCGAATGTTTAATCATCTCATAAGCTGGTATGCGAGCATTGCCATAAGAGGTGTGTGGAGTACGAGAATAAGGAAGATCGAACACTGAATCCATTTCTTCGGTGACAAGCGGTATGGCGGGAGGATTGAGCCATACATCGCGTGTGCCATGTTGCTGTATCAGAGCACGGGCATTGCCGGGGTTGGTTTCCAGGTGCATTAAACGCGACGCATGGGCATAGAGAACGGGATCAGCCTTTACTGCTTCATATGAGGGTAGACGAATCACAGTTGCGGCACGATTCAGCTTTAGATGTGCGATTGGAATTCGCACCTCGTTGATTTGATCGGAGTCACTGCCTTTTGTACAGGTCGCACTGCCGGATGAGTTTTCCATTGCATAGGGGTTGGTGTGCTCAATCAACGCTCCCGGAATATCGATTTCAGTCGAATCTATTTCCGACCAACCGGACGGAATTTCCCGTCGCATGAAAGCCGTGCCGCGAATATCAGTCATGGTCTTGATGGATTCACAGTTAGCGAGTCGGTGTGCAATCTCAATGATCTGACGTTCGGCGTTACCAAACACCAGCATGTCCGCCTTGGAATCCGGCAGGACGGACCTTTTTACCGTATCCGACCAGTAATCGTAATGGGCGATTCGACGCAAGCTTGCTTCGATACTGCCGATAATCACAGGAACACCCTTGAATGCTTCACGACAGCGTTGGGCATACACAGTTACGGATCGGTCAGGCCGTTTGCCAGCCACGCCGTCTGGCGTATAGGCATCATCAGATCGAATGCGGCGTTCGGATGTGTAGTGATTTACCATCGAATCCATATTGCCGGAGGTAACGCCGAAAAAGAGATTTGGCTTGCCAAGAGAACGGAAATCGGCAGCTGATTTCCAGTCTGGCTGGGAAATAACTCCAACCCGGAAACCCTGTGCTTCCAGCGTTCGGCCGATGACAGCCATGCCGAAACTTGGGTGATCCACATAGGCGTCGCCGGTAACGATAATGATATCGCAGCTATCCCATCCGAGCCTGTCCATTTCGGTTTTGCTCATCGGCAGTTGAGAAATTGCGGGGAACTCGAGCCGGTATTTAGGCCAGCTTAAAAGAGTTCGGACATTGGGTGAGTGGTGGGCTGGCATTTGCGCACCCTAACAGCAATCTGCATGGATACTTATGTAGATTGTTCTAAAAAACATTCAAGTCACTGATAAATAACAATAAGCGTTTTCATTTATGATAGCGTAAAGTGCAAGGGTTGGTGATATTTTCACTGCGGTGATAAATGTTCACGCACTCGAGTATGCTGCACTTTTTTGTATTGTCATCGGGCAAATCAACGGCAATCAGAACAGTTGCAGAGTATTTTTAGTCAAGCTAAATAGTTACTGCGGAGGCTATTCACTTGAGATATCGTCGCTTTATGCGGTGGTGTTGATTATATTTTTCGCATGTATGGGCCACCTTCTATCTCTTGGGCGATTTTACTGGGTGTATACTGAGTTGTTTATTTTTCTCATGTCCGACCAGTCGATGCTGCCAATGTCGGATCTGTTCCATACGCAGGGTAAACTCATTCACGTTGCAGCTTATGCTATGGTAGCATTATTGTTCTGGCAGGCATGACGAGAGCATTTGCATAAACATCTACTGGTAATCCTGACTGTGTTGTTCTGCTCGGTTTATGGCATAACAGATGAGTAGCATGAGTTATTTGTACCCGGAGGGGATGTCAGTTATTAAGATTGGCTGGCTGATACGCTGGAGGCTTTTTTGTTGACAATCATACTGTATAACAGGGAGTTTGTGACATTGCGAGTAATAAAAATATGAATGGAAGGGGGGAAGGGATGAATGAAACACGTATCCTGACTGCTGCCCAGATGCGATGGGCGGATCAGGCGACAACCCGTACCGGGGCGTCAACCGCCACCCTGATGGATCGCGCCGGTGTTGCAATTGCGGCAGCCGTGATTGAATGTATGCCGGACTATGGCCGCATCGTTATTATCGCAGGGCCGGGCAATAATGGTGGCGATGGATTTGCAGCAGCATATTATCTTAGAGATCGCCGCCTGCCTGTAACCGTGGTTAGTCTGATCCCGCTGGCTGATTTAAGCGATGATGTTAAAATTTATGCCGACAGGGCGCACGAAGCTGGCGCTAAAACGCGCGAGGCCTGTGCGGATGGCTGCTTTGCTGAATTGGAGCGGTGGCTGGTTCGGGCTTCGATGATCGTGGATTGCATGTTCGGCACTGGCGTGAGCAGGCCATTGGAAGGCCGGATGCGCGACGTGGTCGAACGCATCAATGTCTCGGATCGCGCAGTGCTCAGCGTCGATATCGCCAGTGGAATTTGCGCCGATACGGGGTGTGTCCTGGGTGTTGCGGTTCAGGCTGATTTTACCCTCCCTATTGCAACAACCAAATGGGGTCACTGGCTGAATGAAGGGCGCGATTACACCGGCAAATTGCTGGCTGCGGCGGATATCGGAATTACGGATGCAACGATTCAACAAGGGTGGGCTGAATCATGCGAATGCGCTGATGAAGATAACTGTTTTTGCGTCAAAAGCACCAGTGTTATTCATGACGATTTTCTGGATAAAGCATGGCCTGTACGAGCGCGCTTGTCACATAAAGGCAGTTATGGGCATGTATGGATTTTTGGCGGTTCCATGGGATTGACTGGAGCGCCGCAACTGGCTGGACTCGGCGCTTATGCAGCCGGAGCGGGGCTGGCCAGTATTGTCTGCCCGGATGCGGTGTGGCCGGTGATTGCTGCGGCTAATCTGGAAGTGATGGCGCATCCGCAGTCCGATGCCGATTGGCAGTCGGCTGATGCATTGGTGATCGGTCCCGGCTGGGGCAGGGCGCAGGGAGAATTATTATCCACGCTGTTTGATACGGACAAGCCGATCGTGGTGGATGCCGATGCGCTGAATATCGTCGCTGCCCGAGGTTCTTTGCGGCAGAAATTGATAGAACGAGAGTATCTGACTGTGATTTCGCCGCATCCCGGCGAAGCAGCGCGATTGCTTGATATCACTGTCGAGGAAGTGCAGCGCGACCGTAAGAAATCCGTCATTGCGCTGACCACTCGCTATGCTTGCTGGGTGGTATTGAAAGGCTCGGAAACGCTGATTGCTTCGCCGCAGAAGGATATTTATCTCAATCCCTTCGGTTCAGCGCAACTGGCTGTCGCGGGTTCCGGCGATGTGCTGGCAGGCATGATTGGCGCGCAATTAGCCAAACGGAATGAGGCCGTCAGTCCGGCTATCGCCATTGCCGCCGCCGTAGCCTTGCATGGTAAAGCCGGGGAACGCGGGGGCTGGTATCTGGCGGGAGAATTAGCCAAGGTGATATCAGATATGCGTCAGTCTATTGAACAGGGTGGAATGCGACATTAAACAGGCTTAGTCTTCGACTGGCTTGAGATGCTTTGAAACATGCAAGGTATTTGTTTATGAGGAACAGGGAGGATTGCCAATATGAGCGAACGGCCTGACCAGCGTACGCGGCCATTATCGCCAAGGTTATCCATCTATCGCTGGCAACCGGCTATGATTGCCAGTCTGGCACATCGAGCCAGTGGTTTAATCCTGGTTCTGTTTGTGCCACTCTATTTGTGGCTGTTACATGGCATGACTGGCAGCCCTGATCATTTTGAACAGGTGCAGGCATGGCTTCATTCAGGGCTTGGTAAATTTT
>JAUZQI010000066.1 GCA_030951095.1 Mariprofundus sp.
ATGCAAGCAGGGCAGCAGGCAATTGCTCATAGAGCAATTTAACAAGCTCGTTGTAAACGCGCCCCTGTACCGATGACATGGCTGCTACCACCTTTGAGAATAATTTACGTTTTCGGAAGGGGAAATCACGCAATAAAGCGCAATTGTTTGTATAGAATTCCCACCCTTCGTCTAAAACCACAGATAATATAACTTTATTTAATTGTCGTCACGAACTTCATGTTAAACCCATCTTATTGGCAAACGTCAACCGGGGTATCCATCAATCGGTGACAGAGTCGTTGTTCCCGGTACTGATTCAGAGCGTTTCCTAAGTCGAAAAAGGAGGGCCTATGCCCTCCCTTATAACAGGTTTAAATAGCCGCTTATTTTTTCTGTAGATAGAGGTAAGTAACACCTGCAGCTGCACCGATGCCTTTGCTGCCTTCGATGACTGGCTGTAGAGAAATGCTCTTGTCACCACCGCCTACCAGAACCTGGGCACCGACACCGACACCGACACTGGCTGATCCACCTGCACCGATATATTTACCGGCCAGTTTATGATTGCCGCGTTTTGTATCAGCTGCAAGGACTGTAAAAACAAGCTTCCGCGCAGCGTCATACTGTAAATTGATGCCGAGGCCTATGCCTGTTTCACCGATATAATATTCGGTGCTGCTTGCATCTGTTGAATCATATTTGCAAGTCACATCGGCTGTTGAATGAATGATTAGATTGTAGCCGCTTCCCGGTACGATATCACAAGTCAGGACGCCTATTTTGGTGCCTGCGGTTGATTCCCCGGAAAAAACAGGCGCCGCCATGAACAATGATGCGGTCAACGCCATACCTATGAGTATTTTTCTGTTTTTCATGCTGTCCTCCTATATGTTGGTTTCCCGACAGTCTTAACAATGCTTGCAGGCATTGTAATGAAGTATTATAGGATAAATTATGATCATTGTCACGATAGTTTTTGTGGCTGTTCGTGGGGCTTGAATTTATGTCATACACCCGGTCTTTACACCGAATAAGCACCCTGTCCAATCATACGCAAGTGGTTATGATTCGCCCATGCCAGTCATGACTCTGAATCATCTCGATAAAGCTTTTGGCCCGCAGGTGTTGCTGGACGATGTCAGTCTGTCTGTCGGGCGCGGTGTGCGTATCGGTTTGATTGGCCGCAATGGCGAGGGTAAGTCGACGCTTTTGAAAATCATGGCCGGCATCGTGGAGAGCGATGCCGGCGAAGTGACATTGCGTGGTAATACACAGGTAGCATATTTGCCACAGGATCCGCACTTTGATGCCGGCCAAAGCGTGTTTCATGTGGTTGCTGAAGGTTTGGGCGAGGTGGCCAAAACACTGGAGGCTTATCACGAGGCGCTACAACAACTGGATGAGGATAGTTCTGGTAGCATGTTGAAACAGATCGATGTTCTGCAGTCAGAGTTGGAACGCCTTGGTGCCTGGCAGTTTCACAATCGTATCGAAACGGCTATTTCAAAGCTGAAACTGGAAGCAGATCGTGATGTTGGTGAGTTGTCCGGGGGCTGGTTAAGGCGTGTGGCGGTGGCGCGAGCTGTTGTCGCCGAGCCGGATGTATTGCTGCTCGATGAGCCGACCAATCATCTCGATATTGAATCGATTGAGTGGTTGGAGGATTTTGTCGCAGCGTTTCCCGGCTCGGTATTGTTTATTACCCATGACCGTTATTTTCTTGATGCCGTGGCTGACGAGATTATCGAACTGGATCGCGGAAAACTACGACATTTCCCATACTCCTATGCTGAATATCTGGAGAAGAAGGCGGAAATGCTGGCTGTTGAAGAAACCCAACATCGCAAATTTGACCGGCTGTTGGCCGGGGAAGAGCGCTGGATCAGGCAGGGGATTCCGGCTCGCCGCACACGCAACGAAGGGCGTGTGCGTGGTCTGGAAGAGTTGCGTAGGCAGCGTGCCGGCAGACGACTGCGCAGCGGCGATGTGGAGTTGCGCGTATCATCCGGCATCAAACCTGGCAAGATGCTGATAGAGATGATTGCGTTATCGCACAGTTTTGGGGACACCGTGATTTGTAAATCGTTCAGCCATAAAATCATGGCCGGTGACCGGGTCGGGCTGGTTGGGGCTAACGGTATTGGCAAGACTACACTGTTGAAAATGATGTTGGGAGAACTGACACCGGATGCAGGGCGGGTACGCCATGGTGTGCGGCTTGCTCCGGCATTTCTCACCCAGATGCGGGAACTGGATACCAAATTAAAACTGAAAGAAGTATTACTGCCACAAGGCGGTCATTATGTGCATATCGGTGGTCATGAACCGCGTCATATTGTGACTTATATGCAGGATTTCCTGTTCGATAAAGAAAGACTGAACAGTCGTGTTGCGGCTCTGTCCGGTGGTGAACGCGGACGTTTAATGTTGGCCAAACTATTACTGGAACCATCTAATTTACTGGTTCTGGATGAACCGACCAATGATCTGGATATTGGTACGCTGACGGTGCTCGAACAGGCGCTGGCTCGCTATGATGGTACAGTTATTCTGGTGTCGCATGATCGTGCTTTCATGGATCGTGTGGCCTCGCGTGTGCTGGCTTTCGAAGGTGACGGTGAAATTATTCCGATAGAAGGCGGTTATTCCGATTATCTGGCCTGGAAAACACGTCGAAGCGAAGCGCTTGAATCAGAACGTCAAACAGTCAAAATGCAAAAACCGACAGCTGCTGCAAAACCTGTGAGGAAACAAACCAAGCTCAGTTACAAGGAGCAGCAGGAACTGGAAACATTGCCTGTGAAGATTGAGATAATGGAAGAAGAAAAAGCAGCCATAGAAGCCCGTTTTTGTAATCCGGATTATTTCACTGCTGATGCCAAGGCTTATGTCAAAGATCAGCAGCGATTTGATGAACTGGAGCAAACGCTTGAAGTTTCCTATGAGTGCTGGCAGGAATTGGAAGCCCGTCAGGAAGCTTTGGCTTCCTGACGAGCGTTTGTGATTGGCAGATCGCGGTGGGTTGATAGCGACTCAGACCGCGTTACAGCGCCCCCACTTGAAGAATAACACTGTTTTTACCGCAGAGGACGCAAGAGACGCAGAGGAAAGTCAAAGACTGTGATGGGATAGATACATCAATGGGTGTTTTTCCTCCGCGCCCTCTGGGGTTGATGCTTTTGAATCTGCTCTTGAATAACAAAATGGAATATTTTACCATTTTATTATTCAATCGTTGGGTAGTTGTAACGCAACTTTCGTCGCTATTCAAAAGCAGTGGGCGGCTGCATTTGTGAATCGACTCGGTTAGCTTTCCGCTCTATGCCAAAGATACTTTTTCATTTCGGTGAACTCTCGCTGAAGGGTAAAAACCGATCCACATTCGAACGCCGTATGGCGCAAAACATCAAGCGTGTTTTGAAGCCAGTATTGAAGCCGGCCGGCTTTCATCGCGAACACGGGCGCATGACGGCGAATCTGGAATCGATTTCGGATGAATTGCTGGATTATCTGGCACTTATTCCGGGTATTCGAAATTTTTCTGTGGTGCATGAATGTGGACTGGAACTCGAAGCCATGCAGGAGGCTGCCAAGAAAGCTGTGCTGGCCGATTTCGGAGAAGATGTGGCGGGAACACCGTTTCGCGTTACCAGCAAGCGCAGTAATAAAGGTTTTCCGATGACTTCGCCTGAAATGAATTTCGAAATCGGCGGCTTTCTGAAAAACCAGCTGAATCTGGCCGTGAATCTTGATCACCCGGACATTGATGTGCGTGTCGAAGTGGGTGCGGATGCCGCTTATATCTATACGAAGAAAATCGTTGGCATTGGCGGTTTGCCCGTTGGCACATCCGGTCGTGGTGTTGTGTTGTTTTCCGGCGGTATTGATTCACCGGTTGCGGCTTATACGATGATGAAGCGCGGTATGGAAGTGGTATTGGTTCATTTGTATAACAGTACCATCAATCGGGATTTTGCAAAAATCAAGGATTTGGCGCGCCAGTTATCCCGTTATCAGGGCAGAGTGAAGCTGTACATGATTGATCTGGAAGAATTCCAGCGCCATGCCATTGCCGAGGTGCCGGCTGAATACCGCATGATTATCTACAAACGGCAAATGATCCGTTCTGCTGCACTGATTGCCCGTCAGGAGAAGGCGCAAGCACTGGTGACCGGGGATTCACTGGGTCAGGTAGCCAGCCAGACACTGGCCAATATCCATGCCATTTATGATGCATCTGATTTACCATTGTTGCCGCCACTGATTGGCGCGGATAAAGAAGAAATCATCGCACTGGGTCGGCGTATCGGTACCTATGAAATTTCTATCGAGGAGTATTGCGATATCTGCTCCTTCCTGATTGCCAAACATCCGGAGACCAGTGCCCGCCGATCCAGGGTGGCCGAACTGGAGACACGATTACCGCTCGAAGGTCTGGATTGTACCACCAGGATTGTCCTATTCGACGCTGGACGAGAACTGGATTGATTGTAACAGGCCCTAAATGAATAGTCAGAGCTATTTCCGTTGCTGAAATTCAAACGTATACTGGGCCTGTTGCTGTTCTGGCTATCATGGCTGTTGTGGGTGCTGATGTTTGCCATGCCATTTGTGCTGGATGCAGACGTTGCTGACCTTGTCGTGATTTCCACATCATTGGTGGCAGCAGCAGAGACCAGCTTTATTGTGAGTCTGTTCTTATTGGGTCGCCCCTTTTATCAGGCTATCAAGCAGCGCTTTAATGGTATCTGGTATAAAATAGCAAATTTAAGGGTGAAGCCTTAACACCGTTTCATACCGCTCGATGATGTAATGAGAAAGGTGGTTGTCCCCCGAATTTCCAGAAATAATATGCGTTTGATGAATGTTCCATGGTATATGTTTCCATGCGTAGGTGGTGGTGATCCATGGTGTGTTTGGAGCTAGAATACGTAGCATCAAGGGGGAGAATGAAATTTGGCCCGGTAGTTCCTCGAAACTGTTATTCAGCAGTTATGAGCAACTGGCACTGGATATTGATCCGGTCAGCCTGCAGGCACATTCGAACGATACCGAGGCCTATGCCCTGTTTGATCAGGTGGGCGGGCACGATATTATGGGAAGATTCTAGACGTACTGCATCAGGCTGGTCGTTATGAACGAGCTATGGCTGGCAACAAACAGGCTGCTACGACACATGCCTATTATGTATTTTTCTATGACTGGCGTATGGGTATTCCACACAATGCCGCCAGACTCAATGATTTGATCGATCAAATTCGCCGTGATTATGGCATGCCGAAGCTGAAAGTGGATATTGTTGCGCATAGCATGGGGGCTCTGGTAACCCGTTATTTTATCCGCTATGGCAGCAGGGATGTGCTGGACAACGATAATTTTTAGCCAGATACAAGCTCAAAGGTCAGGCCTATACCTTCTACTCTTTTAAATTTTCACTGTCTGTTTTTCACACAGCCTGGGCCAAACACGGACGGTCAGTGGATGTAAGATAATTATATATTACGTCCCCGGAACTCACGCATACAGTCAGTTTGACGATTTCGATTGCCGTGAATTATCCCTGATCGAGCCGCTGCGCACCCTGCGCATGATGCATCACGCCGGCTGGCTGGCCAAACGGCGCGCCGACCC
>JAUZQI010000067.1 GCA_030951095.1 Mariprofundus sp.
CCCTGCGATGAAATGACGGTCGACTATTTACATTTTTACAATGACTACTACTCGTCGAGCTACAAGAATATCCGGGCCGATATCGTTGTCTGTCGACACGTGCTTGAGCACGTCCCGAATCCGATCGAGTTTCTGGAATCACTGCGCGAAATACCGAGTTGGAATCACGATACGGTTGTGTATTTCGAAGTGCCGAATGGCATGTACAGTTTCGCCGATCTCGGCATCTGGGATTTTATCTACGAGCACATCAGCTATTTTTGTGGCACCAGTTTGCGGGCCTGTTTTGAACGGGCCGGACTCAGGGTATCAGCACTGGAAGCCGGAGATTTGAAACTGGGGTTCCTGCTGCTGGAAGACTTCGGTGATGAAACATGGGCAACTTACCGTGTTTCCGGTGGCGAAATGCAGCCGTTGTTTGACGATGCATTACGCCAGCTTCATCTGTTGCAGGCATCCGATCCGGAAATCACATTGCCTCTGTTTGATGTGTCGCGCATGCAACGTGAATGCGATCTGTATCTGGATTGGTATTTGCCTCGTGTGGCAGGGGAAACGCCCTCGGAAAATGAGCGGGGTATCTTTCGCTCCGCCCTGGCTCCCGTGTTGAAACGGTTGGCAGCGCTGCCGTGTGTGCCCGTGCATCTGGATTACCACAGCCGGAATCTGATGCTGCCGAACAGTTTTCTACCATTAGGCCAAATCGATTATCAGGATGCCGTATTGGGGCCCGTGACGTATGACCCGGCCTCATTGCTGTACGACTGTTATCAGAATTATCCGGAAAACGAGCGGAGATATCGAAGTCGGTCATTTTTTGAGGCATTGCCCGAACATTTGTCCGGCTGTTTTGCCGGTTTTGATGCATGGCACCGGGATTTGCGTCTGACAGCGTTGCAGCGCCATATCAAGGCCATTGGCATCTTTGCGCGGCTGGCACACCGGGATGGGAAAACCCGGTTTCTTGATGAAATTCCCCTGACCCGTCAACACCTGATGGAGGAGATGGAGGCGCTAAATATGTCAGCCGCCGATTTTCCTCTGCTATATGCAGAGCCTCTGCCGATATAATTGGGAATATAAAACCGGGAAGCGCTTGTTTGCATCTGCTGATTGCGTAGGGTGCCGCCGCTGGTTTTACGCCAGACAGGAGAATGAACATGCAAATCGCCAAAGATAAAGTTGTATCCATCCATTATACCCTGAAGAACGATGCCGGTTCGATGATTGATTCATCAGAAAGCGCAGAGCCGCTGATTTATCTGCATGGCGCGCAGAATATTATTCCGGGTCTGGAGCGGGCGCTGGAGGGCAAGGTCGCTGACGATGCGCTGGAAGTGAGCATTGAGGCAGTGGATGCCTATGGTGAATACAATAAAGAACTGACCCAAGTGGTGCCAGGCAATATGTTCGAGGGCGTGGATACGCTTGAGACGGGCATGGAATTCCAGGCCGAGACCGAACAGGGCGTGCAGGTGATTCGGATTGTCAGTGTGGATGGTGATGATATCACCATTGACGGCAACCATCCGCTGGCCGGCGAACGTCTGCATTTCGATGTTAATGTTGCCGAAGTTAGAGACGCGACCGAAGATGAGTTATCACATGGCCATGTGCATGGCGATGACTGTTGCCACTGACTGAAAATAAGTTTTTGTAAAAGCCGCCTTCCAGGGCGGCTTTTTTATGTCTGTTTCATATGCAGGGAAGATGATAAATGCCGCCGCGTAAATGTCCGGCCAGATCGTGGATGGGTTGTTGATAACGCAGATTGGCGGGTGTTTCGGGTAAGCCGCACAGACCCGTTTCCAATATAATATAACCGCCGGTATGCAAATAGGTGGGGGCATTGTGCAGGAGAACCGTTAAATATTTGAGGCCATCCTGTTCATCCGTGAGGGCGCATCTCGGTTCCTGTGCCAGTTCCTGCTCCAATCCGTTCATTTCATGCTCGGCAACATAAGGTGGATTGGAAATGATTGCGTGAAACAGAGCGTCGTTTTCCAGTAATGCTTCCAGCATATCACCTTGCCTGAAGGTAATACGACCGCCTGCACCGTGGTTTTCGGCATTGCGCCGGGCAATATCCAGTGCCGCACCGGAAATGTCCGTGGCTACAATGCGGGCCTGAGGATATTCGCAGGCCAGCGTGACGGCGATACAGCCGGAGCCGGTACCGATATCGCAGAAATGATAACTGCCGTTTTTATTCGGAAAATGTTCCAGCACGGCTTCGACCAGATGTTCTGTTTCCGGCCTCGGAATCAGCACATCGGGAGTGACGGCAAACGGACGCGACCAAAATTCCTTTTCGCCGGTGATATAGGCTAATGGCTCCCGGCGAGCACGCCGCTTTACCAGTATATTAAAATTATTCTCTACTGCCGCAGATACCTCATCATGGGATCGGATAATCAAATCCGTTCGGTTGATATGCCAGACAAACATCAGTAACAATTCGGCATCCAGACGCGGTGCTTTACAACCTGCCTGTTTTAACTGTTCGGTGGTCTGCCTGAGTAGTTGGCGGATATTCACCAGCGTTTAGGGAAGTACTGATTAAATCTGGTTTGATGAGACCGCAATGGGAAATGAAGGAGCCCAAGGTAAAGATTGCAAGGCATAGCACCGCTATGGTTCAAATCTTTAACGAAAAAATCGTTCATTTCACATGCAGGATCGCGAATCATGGTTTGATCAGCGTTTTCCTAGGACTGGGCGGCGAGCAATTCAGCCTGATGATGGGTTAATAACGCATCAATCAGTTCACCCATATCGCCATTGATAACCTGTTCAAGTTTGTACAGGGTCAGATTGATGCGGTGATCGGTGATACGTCCCTGCGGAAAATTATAGGTGCGGATGCGCTCCGAGCGGTCACCGGATCCAACCATGCTTTTGCGGGCTTCGGCCCGTTCAGCATCGGCTGAGGATTGTTCCTGATCGAATAACCTGGCCTGCAATACTTTCATGGCCTGCGCCTTGTTTTTATGCTGACTGGCCTGATCCTGACAGGTGACTACGATGCCGCTGGGTAAATGCGTCAGCCGTACTGCCGACTCGGTTTTGTTGACATGCTGACCACCGGCACCGGAGGCGCGGTAGACATCAATGCGTAAATCTTCAGTGCGAATGTTGACATCCACCTCTTCGGCCACCGGTAAAATGGCAACAGTACAGGCTGATGTGTGAATGCGCCCACCGGATTCGGTTTCCGGTACGCGCTGCACGCGATGCACGCCGGACTCGAATTTGAAACGCGAAAAAACACCGTTTCCGGTTACCTGGGCAATCACTTCTTTGTAGCCACCAATGCCGGTATCGTTGGCCGACAGGATTTCCACTTTGAATCTCTGCGTTTCAGCATACCGGCAATACATACGGAACAGATCAGCGGCAAACAGAGCGGCTTCATCGCCACCCGTACCGGCTCTGATTTCCAGAATAATATCACGGGCATCATTCGGATCTTTGGGTAACAGTAGCAGGTTCAGACGCGATTCACTGGCCGCCAGTGCCTGTTTCAACTCAACAATTTCTGATTCAGCCAGTTCGCGCAGTTCTGCATCGCAATCCGGGTCAGCAGCCATATCGCGGTTATCCTGTAATTGCTGTTCCAGTTCCAGATAGCGTGTTGCCTCTTCGGCAACCGGTTCGATTTCGGAAAATTCACGAGATAATCTGGTATAGCGCTGGTTGTCGGATGTAATGTCGGGGTCGGCGAGCATGATGGTGATCTCTTCACGCCGCCTGAGAATATTATCCAGACGAGTGTTCATTATTCCCCTTTCTTGAGGTGTTCAATGAGGCTTGCTCATTGATTGGGGACTCGATATCGAACAGGCGCGTAGCAGCACCCATCAATAAATCGCCTTCAATGTCGTCCGGCAGTTTTTTCAACGTACTGAGCGTCGGGTGCATATAGCGTTTCATCAGCGCCTTGCTGAATCGCTCCACCGCCTCAAGCTGGGAGGAATCGAAATTTTTCATGTAGCGCAATGCTTTTTCCATTTCTTCACTGCGACGGATATCCATCTGTTGCTGAATACTGCGAATCAGTGGCACGGATTCGAGCGACTTCAGCCAGCGTTGAAACTGGACGGATTCCTCATCAATGATATTTCCGGCCAGCTGTGCTTCCTGCTCGCGATGTTCAACATTGCCCTGTACGACCTGCTGTAAATCATCAATGTCATAGAGATAAGCACCATCGATATCGCCAATGCGCGGGTCAATGTCGCGTGGTACGGCAATATCGACAAGGAACATCGGTTTTCCCCTGCGCTTTTTCATGGCTGCTTCAACGGCATCGGGCAGCAGCACAAAAGTGCTGGCACCAGTACTGGAGAGCACAATATCGGCGGCATCCAGATAATCCGGCAACTGATCCATGGTCAACGCATGGCCTTCAAATTCCAGCGCAAGATTCTGGGCTCGTTTCAGCGTGCGGTTGGCTACCAGGATATCGGTGCACCCGTTGCCCTTGAGATGTCGGGCAGCCAGTTCCGCCATTTCTCCAGCTCCCATGAGTAATACGGTTTTACTGGCCAGATCACCGAAAATATGGCGCGCCAGTTCCACCGCACATGAGGATATATTGACTGCCTGTTTGCCAATGCCGGTTTCACTGCGGGCTCGTTTGGCGGCGGCAAATGTGGACTGGTAGAGCCGGTGTAGCACATGGCCGGCACTGCCGGCCGACAGCGCGTGCTCATACGATGCTTTCACCTGACCGAGAATCTGGGGTTCACCGAGCACCAGTGAATCCAGTCCGGAAGCGACGGAAAACAGATGTTTAATGGCGTGATCCGTGGTGTAGGAGTAAAGGTGCTCACACACTTCTTCCATGTCCATGTCCGCTTTATTCGCAAACCATTCGTGTACAGTGGCAATGGCGGCATCAGGATCATGGGTGACCACTGTCATTTCGACCCGGTTGCATGTGGAGAGTAAGGCCGCTTCACGAATCGCCGGACACTGGATGTGTTGTTGTAAAATTGTGGCGATTTCATCCTCGCTGACGGCAAGGCGCTCGCGCAGTTCAACAGGTGCGGTTTTGTGATTCAGTCCGATATGGCAAATGCGCATGGCGCAAACCTAACTCGGACTATTCATGAATTCTACCGTGCCCTTGCTTGTTCATGTGTCCACAGCGCATTCCTTGTCAGTTGCCCGTATGCATAGCTACGGCCTCTTTTCTCGAAATCGGCTGCAACCAAAGATCCGACACAATCACCACGACGATTCATGAATAGCGACTCAAGTCGCGTTGCAACGCCCAAACGATTGAATAACAGAATGATAGAATCCGTCATTTTGTTATTCAAGAGCTACTTGCAAAAGTCTGAGTGGATGTGTTGCAATCCCGCGTCGAGTGCATTTTTGGAATGGAATGAGGAGCATGGTGGTTCCACTCTCCGAAATTCCAGTTCGTAGTGCGCCGGAGTGGGGAAGTGAATCGTCGTTCACGACTTTTGCAAGTGGCTCTCAAGAGTCCGGGTTAACGATTTACAGCGGCAGGGTACAGGTCTCCGTCTTCCTGTAAGTCCAGCGGTATCGGCGTCCCGAGTTCAGCATCGGCAAACAGCCGGGCATCCACTCTGCCTTTATGGCTTAATTCAAGCAGCAGGTAGCAGACAGGGAGATTATGATGATATTTTTGCACCAGTTTGACCAGATTGTGAATCCGGGAAGAATCGTCGGTACATGTCCCGCAGGTAGAAATATAAATACCGGAAAATGGACTGAAGTTGAGAAAATCCTCAGTAGAATGGCCGCCTGAATGTGAAGTTTGCGTGACAGCAAGGTTCTTTTCAATCATATTGCCGCTGCCGGCGAGCAGCCCCTGGCAACAATGTTGCCCGCCGGATATGGCATCATGAAGCAATGGCTGCATGCAATGGCGGTGAATAGAAAGCTGTTGTGTCGGTGAATGAGTGTTTTGCATGGTGCAAGGATAAAAGCTTGCGATGCCCCGTCAATGAAGGCTTGAAACGCCTGATTGATGTGAGGGACGTTACAGAAAATGTAGTACAGTTTTGATGATTATTTTTGCCATGGAGGCTTGAGCAGGTGAAACAGCAGAGACCCGTATCCGTATCCTTGTCAGGCGGATTGTTCGGACTGAAAATGAACCGCAAACTGTTTGCGGCCAGTACATTGTTATTGGCCGGACTGGTTGTCTTTGGTATCTGGGGCGTTTACGGTGTTTATCAGAGCGAACGCCTTTCCTCATTATTGCAGGAAACCAGCGCCGAGCTGGAACATGTCCGTATGTCTGAGCATTCACATGTTGCCGATTTGAACCGGCAGTTGCAGGCAGAACAGGATAAACTGGCAGTATATGCGCGTACGTTGGGGCAGATGCAAGCCCGTATGAGCAGGCTGGACGCCCTGGGCGCCCGTCTGGTAGATGTGGCTTCACTGGATAAATCTGAATTTGATTTTGGTCTGGAGCCTGCTTTCGGCGGTCATCGCTCGCAACTGCCTGTAGTCCTTGATGCGGAAGTCGTATTGGGTGATCAGCTGTTCGCAATGGATAAACGTTTGAAACAGCTGGATGTCCAGCTGGCTTCTGTCGATTACCTGCTGGAAAAACAACAAACCCTGGATAAAGCCCGCCCACATATCTGGCCGACAGAAGGAGGATGGATCAGCTCACGGTTTGGCCAGCGTATTGATCCGTTTACCGGCTCATTGGCTTACCATTTTGGCGTAGATATTGCCAATCACTATGGTGCTCCGGTGATAGCTGCCAGCCATGGTGTTGTCACCTTTGCCGATAAAATGGTGGATTTTGGCTATGTGGTTGATGTCGAACATGGCTATGGATATAAAACGCGCTATGCTCATATGTCCAGCCTGTCGGTGAAGGTTGGTGATGTTGTGAATGCCAATCAGGAGCTTGGCCGAATCGGATCGACAGGGCATTCAACCGGGCCACATCTGCATTATGAAGTCAGCCATTACGGCAAACTGATCAACCCCGGAACATTTCTGCCGCGCAGCTGATTACTGGACGACATGCCGGTGTAGCAGCAGTTTTTTGTGATATTCTTCCGGGTTCTTGGTTTGTGTCATGGCTCCGCCACGCGGGAAAAGAGCATCGTACAGACGCGAGACCCAGAAGCGCAGGGCTGCCAGCCTGAGTAATAAAGGCAATGCCGCCTGTTCATCTTCCTCGAGCGGCCGCACCGATTCATAGCCGTCCAGAAAAACTCTGATTCTGGGCTGATCATGATCAGTCAGCAGTACTGCCTGCGCATTGATCGATATGGCAATATCCATGGCATAAGCGGCATGATGGGCATAATAGAAATCGATGATGCCGGATACCTGTTCACCCTCAAACAGAATATTGTCAACGAACAGGTCGCCGTGAATAACTCCGGATGGTAATGAATCCCAGACACAGGATCGTTGAAAATCCAGTTCATCGGATAACAGGTCGGCAGCATCTTCTCCGTACATCACCGCTGTTTGTGTCATCACGGCATCAACTTTCTCTGTCAGCCAGCTTGCTCCGGTTGGGTTGCTCCGGCGTTTTTCAAAATCAGCACCGGCCAGATGCAGTTGGGCCAGAGCCTGACCGGCACTGGCAAGTTGGGCTTCATTGAGTTCATCCAGTGTTTTCCCCGGCAGGCATGAGACGATACAACCTTGCTTTCCCTTAAGCTCAAACAGCAAGGTGCCATCTTTGCGCTGCATAAC
>JAUZQI010000068.1 GCA_030951095.1 Mariprofundus sp.
CCGCCCGACATAGTGATCAGCCCGCACCTTGCTCATATGGGGTTGCTTGAGTTTGACCGTTCCGAAGAAGCGATTGAAGAAGGAGCTCCCGCTGTAGAAAGGGCCTGGGCAAGCGGAGGATTCCGCTTGCTGAAAACAACAGCCAAATCCCGAACCAACAAACAGGAATAATACCGACAACGCCATGGTGCAAAACCAGAGGATAATTGACACATACCTGTCGGCTTTCTAACGTCACGGTACTTTTCGATACAAGGATTGTTCATGTCAGATATTACCCGTTCACAAAATGATTTCGATCAGGCCAGAAAGCTGTTGCCGGGCGGTGTCAATTCGCCGGTTCGTGCTTTTAAATCAGTTGGCGGCACTCCCCGCTTTTTCGATCACGCTTCCGGTGCCTATGTCTGGGATGTGGATAACAATAAATATATTGATTATGTCGGCTCCTGGGGGCCAATGATTCTGGGCCATGCGCATCCGGATGTGGTCAAAGGCGTGCAGGAAACTGCCGAACACGGCATGAGCTTCGGCGCTCCGTGTGAACTGGAAATCGACCTGGCAAGATTGGTTGTTGATCTGGTGCCATCGATTGATGTGGTACGCTTTGTTAATTCCGGTTCCGAAGCCACCATGAGCGCCCTGCGTCTGGCACGTGGTTTTACCGGTCGCGATAAATTCATTAAATTTGACGGCGGCTATCACGGTCATGCCGATGGTTTTCTAGTCAAGGCAGGTAGTGGCGCGGCCACCTTTGGCGAACCTGATTCCGCCGGCGTACCGGCTGATTATGCCAAGCTGACACTGACCGCTCCATTCAATGACATCGAAGCGGTTCAACGCCTGTTTGCCGAAAATAAAGGTGAAATCGCCTGCATCATCGTCGAACCGGTACCGGGTAACACCGGGGTTATGCTGCTCAATGACAATGGCTTTCTGCAACAGCTGCGCGACATCTGTGATACCGAAGGTACCCTGCTCGTGTTCGATGAAGTGATGTGTGGATTCCGTGTTGCTCTCGGTGGTGCGCAGGAACGTTTTGACATTACCCCTGATCTTACCTGTCTGGGTAAAATCATCGGCGGCGGCCTGCCTGTTGGCGCTTACGGTGGCCGCGAAGAAATCATGCGCAAAATTTCACCCGATGGGCCTGTTTATCAGGCCGGAACACTGTCCGGAAACCCGCTGGCGATGCGTGCCGGTCTGGAAACACTGTCTCGCTTGCGTGAACCGGGTTTCTACGAAGCGCTGGAAAGCAAAACAACACGATTGATTGAAGGCTTGCTGGACGGCTGCAAAAAAGCCGGTGTACCTGCTGTGGCCAATCAGGTCGGTGCGATGTTCACCATTTTCTTTACCGAACTTGATGCAGTGACCTGCTGTTCGGATGTCAGCAACCACTGTGATCTGGACTTTTTCGGGCGTTACTTCAACGCCATGCTGGATGAAGGTGTCTATCTTGCGCCGTCGCAATACGAAGCTGCTTTCATGTCTGCCGCCCACACGGATGAAGATGTGGAAAATACTATTGCTGCCGCTGGGCGCGCACTGGCCAGGATCACTGCATGACTTTTTCACCGCAAAGGACGCAAAGGATCGCAAAGGATAAAAATTATCCTGGCTATATAATCGCATGAGCCTGTTAAGTAAAATTAAATTCAATGCAGCGGGTCTGGTGCCTGCCATAGCTCAGGATGCAACAACAGGCCGCGTGCTGATGATGGCCTGGATGAATGAAAAGGCTTTTGAACAGACACTGGCAACCGGTTTCGCCCACTACTATTCCCGCTCGCGCCAAAAGCAGTGGAAAAAGGGTGAATCGTCCGGCCATATACAAAAGGTAATCGACATATATCTGGACTGTGATGGTGATACCTTGCTGCTGAAAATCGAGCAGACTGGCCCCGCCTGCCACACCAACCGCGAATCCTGCTTTTATCAACAGCAACAGCATGGAGAATGGGTCACGATTGAGGAGCCTTTGAAGTGAATAATAATGAAGTTTTGAAAGAATTAGCAGCCGTACTGGAAGCCCGTAAATCCGAATCACCCGACGCATCTTATGTGGCTTCGCTATACGCCAAACCGGACAAAATGCTGGAAAAAATCGGTGAGGAAGCCGTAGAAACAATCATCGCCGCCAAGAATGGCGACCGCGATCAGATCATCTACGAAACGGCTGACCTGTGGTTTCACAGCATGGTGATGCTGGCCCAGAAGGGCCTAAGCCCTGATGATATCCTTAAGGAACTGGCACGCCGCTTCGGCATCTCCGGCCATGATGAAAAGGCATCCCGCTAATAAGCGCCGCCCAATCCTGTGCATGGCTGCCAAAACACGCGGCAGCCCTTCCTTTTCTCTTTTAGGCTTTCATATACAGCAAACAGGACAGGCTTGACTATTTAAAGTGCTTCCCCTGGGCTGCGGGTAGAGATTCAAATTTCCAAGATCGAAGTAGACTGCATTGCGCCCTGTTACGAAAACTGAGAATATTATCCGGATGGTCAAACAGTCAAGCCTGACCCGGTTACAGCAGGGATTACTTCAAATACGATTTGATAACTCACCTGCCAAAGATCGGTATGGTATCAAATTTCATGCTGGACGCTTCATGGTCACCAAGGCGATACCGCCCAGAATCATGATGCCGGTTAATAGCAGGCGCATGGTGACCGGTTCCTGCATTATCAGCATACCTCCGGCTGCCGCTAGCAGCGGTACTGATAATTGTACAGTAGCCGCCGTTGCACCGCTCATTCTGCTGACCACATGATACCAAAGCGCATAACCCAGCCCCGATGCCAGTGCGCCTGAAGCGATTGCCAGCATCACGCCGTCGATATTTCCGTGGATCCGGTTCAGTGAAAACAACAGCATGACTGCAGACATTGGCAGGGTCAGCAGAAAATTCCCGGCTGTTTGTGCCATCGGATTATTTGAATCCCTGCCACGCAGGGAATACATACCCCATGCCGCGCCCGCTATAGCCATCAGTAGAGCGCCCCACAGCGATGGCGCGCTTGCACCGGGTAACAACAGGAAAACCATCCCTGCCACTGCCATGCTATAACCGATCCACGCCTGCATTCCGGGGCGTTCGCCGGAAATCAGCGATGCGGTCATCATGGTCAGTTGTACTGCTCCGAACAGAATCAGTGCGCCTGTAGCCGTGCTGACACTCAGATAGGCAAACGAGAATCCGGTCGCATAAAGACACAACCAGCCGGCCGAGTGCCAGCTGCCGGAGCGTAATATATGATGTCTGTTTTTACCTCTGAATTCCGCTCGAAATAATAACAATATCGCCAACATCACAGCACCGGATGCCAGACGAATGGCAGTAAAACTTGCAGCGTCTATCGACTCCCCTGCCAGTGCCATTCGGCACAGTACAGAGTTGGCGGCAAAGGCCAGCATGGTCAATGATGTCAGCAATATCAACTTCATCTGTTTGTATCGTCGTTTGAGAGGTCAGTTTTAAGGTGATGCAAAGGACACATGAGCCTGCAGTCGCCCATCAGCACCATTGATTACATCACAAGGTGGAAGATCAATCTCTGAAATTGGTGAATGACAATGGCCTGTCCGAGTCCATAGCGCGAACAAGTGCCATGACAGCCTGCAAATCATCACGTTTTTTTCCGGTTACACGAACCTGATCACCCTGAATAGAGGCTTGTACCTTCATCTTTTCCTGCTTGATGGCTTTG
>JAUZQI010000069.1 GCA_030951095.1 Mariprofundus sp.
GGCGCAATGCCCATCCTGCCGGTAGTCATCAGCATTTCTTCCATGCGCCGTTGTCTGGTTCGTCGATCTGCTTTGATCTCCGGTTTCTCCTTCAGCATTTTCCACGGATTTCTGCGTATATCATCGGAGAATGCTTCAAGATTTTCCGATGCCAGGCGTAGTTCGAACAGGGTTCGATACAGATTCTCACGATTATCGATGATCAATTCGCGTAAATCATGCATGGCTGCAGCACCTTCAGTAAAAAAGTTTTTCCCTGCATCGGCAGCCTGGGGTAGCGAGCGCATCAGTTGATCCACATGCTTGCGGTTATCCTTGACCATGCCGGATATGCCGCGCGTGGTACTGCGGATATCGGGCCTATTTTCCTCGATTAATTGCGCCATGCCATGCGTCGTGGCGAGAATATCTTCCCGGTTTTCATCAATCATGGCACCGACAGTGTCGGTAATACGTTCGGCTTTGCTGAAGAAGCGGGTCGCATCATCGGTCAGTTCTGCGGCGCGACTGATCATATCGCGAAAATTACCACCGGATGAAGATGGTATCATGGACTCAACCAGTGGCTCCTTGTCACCAGGAGTGGCACGCAGAGCGATATATTTTTCGCCAACCAGTCCGCCGCCGGCAATATGAGCACGGGTAGAGGCGGGCAAATGGATGTCCGGTTGAATACGTAGTGTGACCAGTGCCTGATTGTCTTTCAGAACGATGGATGCAACATCGCCAACCTGTACACCAGCCATCAGAACAGGTGTCTGTATGGAAATGCCTGAGGCATCCGTGAATATTACATCAATGCTGGAGCCTTCCACTTCAGCCCACTGGAAACCTCCGATTTTGCTGCTGAACAGGGCAAATATGACAAAAGTAACCAGCACAAATGCCCCCAGTCGTGCTTGTGCGTTCATATTCCCTCCTTACCATTGCCCAGATGAATCGGGCCTTCCGCCCTGCCTTCGATAAATTGTCTGAATACCGGATCCTGACTGAGTTCGATTTCATCACGAGACATTTGCCGATAAATCCTGCCCTCATAGAGCATACTGACCCGATCACTGAACTCGCGCACCAGTTTCATGCTGTGGGCGATAGTTAGCGAAGTGACATTCATACGCTCATGTAGTCGTTTCATCAAGGTAGTGATGACATCGGACATGACCGGGTCGAGTCCTGACAGTGGTTCATCGTAAAAAATAATTTCTGGTCTGTGGCAGATGGCACGAGCCATGCCCACCCGTTTTTTCATGCCGCCTGAGAGCTCTGCCGGCATTTTATCGCAGATACCCGGTAGCCCCACCCAGTCCAGAACTTCGGCGGCCCGATCACGTGCTTCCGGCTTGCCCATGCCCTGACGGCGTAGTACAAAGGCAACATTTTCCCATACCGGCATGGAGTCAAACAGGGCAGCACCCTGAAACAGGACACCCACACAGGCCATGCGTTTCAGCTTTTCTTCAATAGGTAAACAAAACCAGTCCTCGCCATTAATCAGAATGCTGCCGCTATCCGGTTGCATCAGGCCGAGGATACATTTGAGCAGTACGCTTTTCCCGGCCCCTGACAGTCCGATGACGATGTGGGATTCGCCGGGCAGGATATCCAGGCTGATATCATCGAGTATCTTGTGTCCCTTGAAGGATTTATGTACCCCCTGCAGGCTTATTTTACTGGCCGGGCTCATAGTAACAGGCTCATGCGAATGAACCCATGTGGCAGGATTCGTGAAAGATGCTCATTTGAAAATCCAGGCAGTGAGGATGTAATCGGCAATCAGGATGGTCATGGCACTGACTACGACAGCGCGAGTTGTGGCTTTGCCAACTCCCGCGGCACCACCATCGCAATAATAGCCTTCAGCACAACTGACTAGCCCGATAATAGCGCCAAATACCATGGCTTTAAGCAGACCGGAGTAAAGGTCAATCAGCTCCAGATAATCGTAAGAGTGGGTGATGTAAGTGTGGGGATTCTGATCCAGTGTATGCACGCTGATAAAATAACCGCCGAGCATGCCGATGGCATCAGCCAGCATAACCAGCAGCGGCATCATCAACGTGGCTGCCAGTATGCGAGGCATGACCAGATAACGAACCGGATCGGTGGACAACGTCCACAGCGCGTCAATCTGCTCGGATACGCGCATAGTACCCAGTTCCGCAGCAAAGGACGCGCCAACCCGGCCGGCCACCATTAGTCCAACCAGTACCGGCCCCAGTTCGCGCAGCATGGACAGGGAAACGACGGTGGCGATCATGCTTTCTGCGCCAAAACGGTGGAATGCGACCCATGATTGCAGCGCCAGTACCATGCCGGTAAATACAGCGGTTAGCAGCACGACAGGCAATGATTGCACGCCAACCATTTCACATTGCCGGATAATCAGGGGGAAAAACCATGGCGGTTTGTGCAGACGCCCCAGAACCTTGCTCATTAGCAACGGATACAGGCCTACCGCATAGGCCAGTCGCTGAACGGCGGCTCCAATAGCCTGCAGAAAATACATTAGCCGGAATACTCCGCTATACGCTGAACACGTACGCCAACGCCGGTGAACAGGGCGTAGCTGATTGTACCCAGTGATCGGGCCACATCATTGGCCAGTAAATTATCGCCCCAAAATTCCACGCTATCTCCCTGCCTGATCTCTACATCCGTCACATCAAGCATAGTATAGTCCATACAGACCCGTCCGACGATATCGAGCTGTTGCCCGGCGAAAAAAGCATATCCCCGATTTCCTAATCCTCGGGGCAGGCCGTCAGCGTAACCCATGCTGATTACGGCAATGCGCATGGTATTGTCAGCGCTATATGTTGCGCCGTAGGAGACCTGATCTCCGGCTTGAATTTCACGTACTTGCATCACTCCTCCGGTCAACTGCATGACGGGCTTCAGCCCAAATGGTTGGTCGGCGACCGGTTCAGATCCGTACAATGCGATGCCGGGGCGGACGATATCCAGCCTGTGTTCAGGCATACTGACCATGCCAGCGCTGTTAAGCAGAGAGGCTGGCAGATTTGGTGTAACCTTCCTTCGCAGAGTTGTAAACGCATTGGCCTGTTGTCTGTTGAGCGGGTGTTCCGGTGTATCGGCACAGGCCAGATGTGACATCAAACCGCAGACATGGATACCGGTTTGTTGGCACTGCTTGATCAGTGATTTTACATCGCTTGCACCGAGCCTGTTCATGCCGGTATCGACCTTGATCCATACCGAACCCTGAAAACCTTCCATATGCAGTTGTTCAAGCTGGGTGGATTCGGTAATCGCTGGCGTGAGTTGGTTGTCTGCAGCCTGTCTGGCATCCTGTTGGTCGAAGATGCCAGACAGGAGTGTGATTTCAGTATCGCTGTTTGGAAGGCGCTGCCGAAGTTGACAGCCTTCGGTGGCATCAGTTACCCCGAAATTGCGGCAGCCTTCATCGAACAAAATTGGTGCCACAAGTTCAATGCCGTGGCCATAAGCGTTGGCCTTAACAATTGCCATGATATCAGCTGCACCGGCATGCTGTTGAAGCAATCTGTAATTATGACGCAGATGTTCAGGATAGATATGCGCAATGGCCGGGCGACTCATGCAATGAATCATGGCGCAATTGTCAGGCGCATGAAAGTGCTATCATCTGGATCACCACATCCCGGTTGGTTTATTTATCATATGAAGAGAGGACATTAAATGTATTCTTCGTTATTGTTTGTCCGCATTTGATGGTCGCTTGCGTGGTTGTCATCGCGCCGATGGATGGGCCTTGACGACATGCCTGAGAGTGCAAATATGATGTTTTTGTATCCTCATTGGCAAGCTGGATTGCTTTGTAGACGGGGGGCTCTGAACAAGTCTCCCAATGCACCGATTTTTTTATTAAAAAGGTATTGATATGA
>JAUZQI010000007.1 GCA_030951095.1 Mariprofundus sp.
CTAATATGGCTATCGGTGGCATAACTCCAATTCAAAAACTGGCGTTAGCTGCATAACCTCTACTTTTAACTTCGGTTAAAAATGGGGGGATTACCATTCCGCGTAGGTGCTGCTGCACTCGACATGCTTAACGATGTATATGGTCTTGAGAAGATTATGCTGAGAGGAGGTTGGCGAACTGAATCAACGGCATTGAGATACTTGAGAACATGGTCAGAGATCTAAAGCATCCCGTTGTACAGAAGATATTTTTTCCATCCGATGATGTACAATGCCCGAGACAACATCCCTACCAGTTCGCCTGCCATATCCAGCGCAAAATCACTCATCCATGGTTCACGGCCAGGTACTCATAATTGAACAACCTCACTCGCACCGGCAAACAGTGCCAAACCAGCAATTAAGATTCGCAGTGGCAATGCTGGAAATGCAATTCGTACAGTAAGGCCCAGCAGAGCAAACAGCAGAACGTGCATGACATCTGCTGATGGCCAAAAACTATCAATCCAGTTGAGAGTTTGCCCGATCATGCTGAATTCCGTTCGTAACCATTCCAGTGATGTCTGCGGCAAGGTCATGGAAATGGTGGGTGACCCATGCAAGTGTATGAAGAAACAATACCCACCTAAATATCACTACACTATTACATCGCATCACGAGCCTTCAACGAAACAGAACTATTGACGAGCAGTAGCTTGAGACTCCAGGAACCACTGGTAAGCATTTTCCAGCCCATCACGTAACCCGATGGCAGAAGACCAACCCATATTGGCAAGGCGACGACTATCCATCAATTTGCGTGGTGCTCCATCCGGTTTACTTGAATCGAAACGAATTTCACCTTTAAAGCCAGTGACCTCCCCTACCAGCCTAGCCAGTGCGGCTATGCTTACTTCCTGACCACTGCCCACATTGATATGTGAAAGCATGGGCTGGGTGTTGGCAGTATAAATATCTGGTGGCAGGTCAAGCACAAATAGCGATGCTGCGGCCATATCATCCACATGCAAGAATTCACGGAGTGGTGTGCCGCTACCCCAGATTCTTACAAGCGGTGAGATGTGAGACGTGAGGCGTGAGATGCGGCCCGCTTCGCGGGCCAGGTCCATATCTGCAAGTGCCTCGCCGGGGATACGACTATCGCATTGATCAATGGTGTTAAGCTCATCGAGATTTCCATCCTGGGCCAGCTTCGCCAGATGAAAACGCCGGATCAATGCAGGCACTACATGAGAATTCTCAGGATGAAAATTATCACCCGGCCCATAAAGATTCGTTGGCATCACGCTACGGTAATCCACACCATACTGACGGTTATAACTCTCGCAAAGTTTGATACCCGCTATCTTGGCCACTGCGTAAGGTTCATTGGTAGGCTCTAGCGTACCGGTCAACAAGGAGTCTTCTCGCATTGGCTGCTCAGCCATGCGCGGATAAATACAGGATGAGCCCAGGAGCAGCAGCTTTTGTACCCCTGCAGCCCAAGCCTGATGAGTCAGATTGCACTCGATCATCAAGTTATCGTAAATAAATTCTGCCGGATACGTATTATTCGCATGAATACCACCCACTTTGGCAGCCGCTACAATAACTACATCGGGTTTCTCAGCAGCCATGAATTCAGCTACAGCAGCTTGATCAGTCAAGTCCAGTTCAGCATGCGTACGTGTGAGTATTTCCAGCTTCTCACCCGCCTCTTTACGAGCCTGAAGCTTGCGCACAATCGCTGAGCCGACCATGCCACGATGGCCTGCGATGTATATCTTTGAACTATTTTCCATTAAATCCTCGATAACCCTTTAATCGATATCATTAGCCACGACAACACGAATGAACACGAATTATTTAACTCCAAAGTAGTATGTGGCCTGGACGACTAACGATAACTCTGAAATCAATCCAACCAACTATTCCTTTCTCTTTTACCAATTCGTGTAAACTGTAAACGTGTGCATTCGTGGCTGGCTTCTGTCTTAAAATACCACCCTCTCTAATTCGTGGAAATTCGTGTGTATTCGTGGCTAGTTTCCTTTCTCACTCATGAGCCACAGCGACATCATGTCCATGCTCTTTCAGCAGTGCATGGCGCTGCGCAGCCTTCAGGTCTACGGCCACCATTTCAGCGCACATTTCCTGTACAGTTATCTCATTTGTCCAGCCAAGTTTAGCTTTAGCCTTAGATGGGTCGCCCAATAATGTTTCCACTTCGGCAGGCCGGAAATAACGTGGGTCCACGCGCACAATTACATCACCCACGGAAAGTGCTGGAGCTTTATCACCATCAATGGACTCAATCACAGCATGCTCATCCACACCCTCACCTTCAAAGCGTAGTGTGATACCGAGTTCGGCTGCAGACCATGCAATGAACTGGCGCACTGAATACTGAACACCTGTTGCAATAACAAAATCTTCTGCCTCATCCTGTTGCAACATCATCCACTGCATACGCACATAATCTTTGGCATGACCCCAATCGCGCAACGCATCCATGTTACCCATATACAGACACTTTTCTAAACCCTGAGAAATGTTGGAAAGCCCTCGTGTGATCTTGCGAGTTACAAAAGTTTCGCCACGGCGCGGTGATTCATGATTGAACAGGATGCCGTTGCAGGCATACATACCGTAAGACTCGCGATAATTTACTACAATCCAGTAGGCGTACATCTTGGCCACAGCATAGGGAGAGCGAGGGTAAAATGGTGTGGTCTCCTTCTGAGGAATCTCCTGAACTTCACCGAAAAGTTCAGAAGTGGATGCCTGATAAAACTTTACCTTCTTTTCCATGCCCAGCAGTCGGATGGCTTCCAGCAGACGCAGCGTACCCAGACCATCGACGTCAGCGGTATATTCAGGCGACTCGAAGCTCACCGCCACATGCGACTGAGCACCGAGGTTATACACCTCGTCGGGCTGCACTTCCTGGATAATGCGGGTAAGGTTGGATGAGTCGGTTAAATCACCATAATGCAGAACAAAGCGTTTATTCTCCACATGCGGATCCTGATAGATTTGATCCACGCGCTGCGTGTTAAATGAAGAAGCACGGCGTTTGATGCCATGTACTTCGTAACCCTTTTCCAGCAGAAGCTCTGCCAAATATGAGCCGTCCTGACCGGTTACACCGGTAATCAATGCTTTTTTCACACTACACCTTCCAAAAAAATATCTTATTCTAGACTACAAACTGTGATTGGTAACTAGTGACTTGTGAATCCAACCCTATCCACCAATACTAATCACCTTTCCTTCAAATACCACTCAGCTGTCTTGCGAATCCCAGTCTCAAATGTCTCCTGCAGGGCTCCAGTTCAGCTCCTGGCCGATCTTTGTCGCATCAATGGAAACTAAAGAAACGGTAGCGATTCAAAGGCAATCGCTTCGTGTCAAAGTGAACCAGTTCTCCTGGATATGCCTTGTTATACCGCAGAGACTCTTGCTTGCACTTCTCCTCAAGCTTCTTTTCAACCCTGGCAAGGCGCTTCAAGCCAAACTTCAAAGCCTTGAAACGATTGTTCACTCTTCGTCGTGGAACAAACTCCTGTTTCCGGACTCGAGCCAGTGCTTTGTATATCGTCGGGCGTGATACCCGGTAGCGAGTAGCTAAAACCGAAACCTTCCCGTTGCCAGTTTGCCATAAACGCTACATCTCTTGTCGATCAAGTGGCGTTAACCTGATCCTTTTGTGAATTACCATGCCTACAAAATCTCCTCATATCTGAAATTTTGTAAACAACGCGGTTAATTCCTACACATTAGTTGTTTACTGACTGATCGCGTCAACGGATGTAGACGAGTATCGGAGCCACCGGCTAATACAATTCCTTTCAAAAAAATCTGTCTCTATAAAAGTTTAATCTGTTATAGCCCATACTAGCCATTTATTCCACTAAACTGATTATTTCCTGGAAATAATTCCCTGATCCACCAGATAACTGATTACCTGATGCACACACTCCTGCAATGGAAGAGTACCTGTATCTGCAACTATTTCAGGATTTTCAGGCTCTTCATATGGTGATGAGATGCCGGTAAAGGCTGGGATCTCACCTGCTCTCGCTTTGGCATATAACCCTTTCACATCACGGGATTCACACACATCAAGCGACGTCCGGCAATAGACTTCGATAAAATCATCGTCATCCAGCAAAGAACGTACTTTGGCACGATCCGATCTAAAAGGAGAAATGAATGCAGTTAGAGTAAGAGTCCCTGATTCAACAAACAGTTTTGCCACTTCACCAATGCGGCGGATATTTTCAACCCGGTCCTCATTGGAAAAACTGAGGTCACCGCACAGACCATGGCGCACATTATCGCCATCAATCACAAAGGTTTTTGCGCCCAAACTGTGCAGGCGTTCTTCCACAGCATGCGCCAGAGTAGACTTACCGGCACCGGAAAGGCCAGTGAACCACAACAGAGCACTATTATGCCCGTTGGTCTGTTCACGACCGGATCGGGTCACTGCAGCCTGATGCCAGACCACATTACTACTTCTATTATCCTGAGCGTCCATTTATACGACTCCTTAGGGAATCGCTGATTTTTCAGCGGATTCCGTACAGCCCACGGATGGGCTGTCAAATCGGTAACGTAAGTTACTGATTTGTAAGCAAGAGCAAAAACCGCGCTTTTACTCCTGCGAACTTATTTTTGGCAGGAGGCCAATAAATCAACATCTGCTTAAGTTCTACGCGCAGTTTAACGCGAGCATCAAACTTTAATAGGCGTTTCTCCATCTTATCCGCTGTGTCGGTTTTACAAGACCAACCACTAACGAGCTAGCCTTTATTGGTATAAACCAATCACATCAGCAGCATTGCAGGATAATTTCAGGTGTCCACAACCCTGATCAGATCGCTCTCAAAAATACTCAACGTGTTGATCGATAAGAATAATCTATCAATAATGGTAGCGTAAAGTGCAAAGGATCGTGGTATCTCCAGCAATAAGCCTTGCACTTGATACGCGAAGAAGAACGACAACTGACATTTATACTCTCGTTCGGAGGTCGACTGAAACCTGAAAACCGTTGGGGAAGTTTTTTTCAGTTACGCCTGAAAACTCTGGCCGTGGATGGACCTGACCAAAGGAGGTTTTACACAATCTATGAAAGAGAGGGTGTCCTGATCAGAGCACCCTCGTCTTAAATCCGTATTCCTTCCATGTACGGGTTCTGTTATAGAACCATGTCGTTCTTCTGGTAGGCTGCCATAGCTGCTATCTGCCTGGATTCCGTACCTGTGGACTGCTGCTGTTTGTAAGTATCATATGTAGCACTGTCCATGGTTGGGATAGCCCCCTGATACCAGTCTGGTGGACCTGCAGGGGCTGCACCCATTGCCTGCAGAGCTTTAGAGTAAGCGGCTGCAGAAGTGACTTCAGGTTTAATGAAACCACCGGGCTGAATGATATCCTTGGGGTCAGGCAGAACACCCGGTGGAATCTCTTGCGCTATCGGGGTTGGAATGATTGAAATCCCTGCCAGGTTTCCATTCATAGTCGCCTGTGGCTGTGCGCCTGCACCGAGTGAATTAGCCGATCCGGAAATGCCTTCAGGTTTAATGAAACCACCGGGCTGAATGATATCCTTGGGGTCAGGCAGAACACCCGGTGGAATCTCTTGCGATATCGGGGTTGGAACGATTGAAATGCCTGCCAGGTTTCCATTCATAGTCGCCTGTGGCTGTGCCGGGGTTGCACTACCAGGCACCTGCCGTTGTTCGTTGCCGACCGGGGTCTGCTGCTTGTAAACATCATATGCAGCAGCGTCCATGGTTGGGATAGCCCCCCCGTACTTGATAGGTCCATTCGACGGGTTTGCACCCGCTGCTTGAAAGGAAGCAGCGAAAGTGGATGCAGAAGTGCCCTTAGATTGGATGTTGGAACCAGGTTTGGTTATGTTTTCCGGATCAGGCATCTGAGCTTGCCAATTTTGTACTGTGGGTGTTGAAATCATACGTCACCTCCTTATGGTGTTGTAACAAATAAAGAGCATGCTTTATGCCACAGGTTTAATATGTACCAACGCACGCATGGATAATGCCAGCAAACCCCTTATTTTTCAGTGTATGCGACCCATGAGAGCGGCTTTACTTTCGTTCATCATATCAAGGGGCCAGATCATTGTCGGGACATCGTAACAGGAAGTTTTTTCCTGTTAGCGGAAAATAATTCCCTGTTAGAAACAAAACAGACTAAACCAGCATTTTCCAATCCATAAAAGAGTCTGAAGTGCAGAAGCATGATTTGCGGTTTCATGGACGAACGATTGTTTGAAGGTTAATTCGTCTCTCTTACTTGCCCATCAAAGCCTCCTTTCGCTTACTTTTCATATGAGAAAACGATCCCTTCGCTATCCCTTCAATTACATTATTCGTGAGTCAATTCGATAATTTGACAATGCCATACATATGCTCTATATATATATTCAATGGTCGGATGAGGGAGGCAAAATAAATCAATCCTGCTAATTAATTTACTGGGAAGTAAAAAGTGAAGGGGAAGAATTATGAAACATAGTACAAATAAACATTGTATAAAATATTTACTAACGACAGGTCTGTTGTTTGTTGGCCTGGGATCAGTAAGCGCAGCAGAGATAGTGATAGCGCCTATGGGGAGTGTGAGTGCAACTCCAACCAGCGTTACTCAGCAAGCGATTAACGGCATGCAAGCACTGGGAGCAAATGTTCCGAGTGCGCCTGCCTGGTACAAGGGGACTATCCCAACCACGGACGCTGCAACATATGATGCTCAAAAGCAGCAGGCCAATGCGGCAAAAGCTGCCCCAATGGCCCCAAGGGCATCCACACAGGCAGCAAGCCTGAATGGTCCGCCAGTACCCCAGTTCATCAATCTGGCGGGTGCCTCTCAGGCAACCAGTGGCGGCTGGATTCCAGCGGACACCAATGGCGCAGCAGGCAGGACATATGTCTGCGAAGTGACGAATTCGCATTTCGATTGCTTTACGAAACTGCAGGCCACCACGCAATGGGGCACAACACTGGCGGCATTGTTCGGATATACCGCAGCCAGCCTGTTCGATCCGCGTGTAACCTATGATGCGGAATGGGATCGCTGGATTGTTACCGCAGAAGGCTTCCCTGAAGCTGGAACCGGCATTCAACGTCATTTTGTTGCGGTTTCCAAAACATCGGATCCAACAGCGGGTACATGGTGGATTCAGAGCGTAGCTCCCACGACAGCAGCCCAGTTCTGGGATTATCCGAATATCGGCATGGATCGGGGAGCTATCTATATCACCGGCAATGTATTTAATGCAGCCGGCACTGCTTTCCTGGGATCGAGACTATTCCGCATTCCCAAGGCCCAACTCTATAACGGTCGTGGTTGGGGCTCACCACTGTGGAATACAGCAGCAGCCAATGGCACGCTGGTTCCACCCATGGCAGTGAACACTAAGTCAAGGGTAACGGTCTTTGCATCTGCTCCGGCTCCCTCGACATCTGTTTTCACCTACCAGATGTATCATGGCGTAACCGACGCCCCTGTTTTTGCAGCAGGTCCAACAGTAATCGTGCCTAATGCAGTGGTACCGCCTAATGCTCAGCAGCCCGGAACGGTCACCACGATCGATACACTGGATGGACGGCTGTTGGGTAATATTTACCAGCACGATTACTCGATTTACATGATGCGTACCATTGGTTGGGCCGGAGGAGCCACCTGGGCGACGGCACACTGGGTGAAGATCAGCATTGGTGGCGGAGTCCTACAGGCAAGCGGGTCAATCGCTAGCACAGGCAATTCGGATGATTTCAACGGAACACTGGCGGTGACTCCTGCGGGACATGTACTTGTCGGTTATTCATCAACCGACCGCACTGCGGTTACAGGCTATGCACCGCAGGTGAGGATTGACGGCAAAAGAAGCTGGGATGCTGGACTTGGTGGCAGTTCACTCATTTACCAGAGTCCTTTTATCTACGACTATGGTACCTGTAGTGCTGTGCGCGGCTGCCGTTGGGGCGACTACTCATCGGTCAGTATTGATCCTGCCAACACGCTTAAGGCATGGGTTATCAACGAAACCTCTGAATC
>JAUZQI010000070.1 GCA_030951095.1 Mariprofundus sp.
TATTTGCTCGAATATCAAGCACCAAAATTATTTTTGCACAGGGTATCGAATGACAGACAGATCGATTAGAAAAAGCTCCAACTATGGCTTTTCGCTAATAGAACTCATGATTGTTATTGCTATCATTGGTATTTTGGCCGCTATTGCCATCCCGTCATATGCCAGCTACAGAGAGAGAGCCTTTGATGCTTCGGCTGTCTCTTATATCAAGTTTATAACCACGGCTGAAGCCGGTTATTGGGTATCCAACCAAACATTCGTCTCAGTGTCGGCCGGCGATGGGCCTGGCCTATCAGGCATCATGCCCGGTACTACTGTGCCATCCGGCGTAGGTTATGTTGTTGGGGTTTTTCCAAAAACAGGAAAGGATTTATCAACAGGAGCCACCACAGGAACCAATTACGTCGCCTATACAGGGCATATCAATGGTCATCATGTATTCGCAGTAGATTCCAGGAGCGAACCCCAGAAGCGGGATAAAAAATCTGCTGCTGCTAACCCTGCAAGTGATGCAAAGTCAGGAAAAACTACTACCTTTCTGCCATCCAACTGGGGCATCCCGCTTTGACAATGGTGTAACCAGAAATGGGAATTGTGGCTCCAGATGAAAACGAATTACCTCAGCCACTTCTACCCGGATGGGAAGCCCTCTTAAACCACTATGGGTCATATCCTTCAGACCAGCTGCGGCATGAAAAACGATTCATCGGAAAACCATCCCTGCCTGCCAGGGCCTGTTCACATGTGTCTGGCTGTAGCGATATAGCCAGGCACATGTGAACTAGCCCTAATCAGTAGTTTATTTAATACTGGACAAACCCCACCTTGGCCTGGCATCCCAATCTTCAGAATACGACACTCCGCTTTTCATTTTCTGAAATGCGGCATAGGCAATCATGGCGGCATTATCGGTGCAGTGTCTGGGGTGTGGCAGGTATAGCTCAATCGCCTGTTCGCCGGCAAGCTCAGCCAACAGACAACGCAGGCGTTTGTTTGCAGCCACCCCACCGGCAATCACCAGACGGAGTGAATCCGTTTGCAGGCATGCCCGAATCGATTTTTTCACCAACACTTCACAAATCGCCGACTCGATTCCCGCAGCCATATCTCGCCGCTCTAAATTTCCCAGACATTCCAGACCACCAGCCCCTTTCACGGCATACATCACGGCTGTTTTCAGACCGGAGAAACTGAAATTCAGATTATCCCTGTTTAACATGGGGCGTGGTAATTTATAACGCCTGGCATCACCATCAACGGCCAGGGCGGCAAGCTCAGGACCACCCGGATAAGTCAAACCCAATAAACGGGCTGTTTTGTCAAAACATTCTCCAGCTGCATCATCCAGTGTCTGGCCTATCACCTCGTACTGCCCGATAGCCTTCACTTGCACCAACAAGGTATGCCCACCGGATACAAGTAACGTTATAAAAGGAAAAACAGGCAGCACATCTTCCAGACCTGGTGCCAATAAATGCCCCTCCATATGATGAATCGGCATCACCGGTATATTATTTACCATGCCAGCAGCCCGGGCATAAGACGTACCGACCAGAAGTGCTCCCATCAATCCGGGACCTGCTGTGACGGCAATCTGATTAATATCTGACCAATCCAGCGAGGCTCCTGATAACAATGCATCCACCATGGGTGGTAATGCTGTTAAATGTTCTCGCGAAGCAACCTCGGGGACAACACCACCGAACCGGGCATGTGTTTCAATCTGCGATGCAATCTGCTCGGCCACAATGCGACCCTGACCATCCATCGGGTCGCCCTCATAAATAGCCACCGCCGTTTCATCGCACGATGACTCAATACCCAATATAATCATTTTTCACCATGAACGTCATAACCATTTCACCACAGAGTACGCAGAGGAAAAGTAAAATATCAAGAGCCACTTGCAAAAGCCTGAGTGGATGAGTTGCAATTCCACGTCGAGTGACCTTTTGGAATGGAATGAGGAGCATGGTGGTTCCATTCTCCGAAATTCCAGTTCGTAGTGCGCCGGAGTGAGGAAGTAAACCGTCGTTCACGACTTTCGCAAGTGGCTCTAAAGATAGTTCTTCTCCGATTGCATTGATCTTTCTGCACAATTAAACGACAAAGTAGATTACGTTTGCACAAGATACCACCCCTTGGGAAAACAGCGTTTCAATCAGACACATGTGAACAAACTCTCTCAGCAGCACCGAACCCACCACCACCCGGTGTTTCAATTCGGATAATATCCCCTGCTTTCAGTTGCCATGAGCCTTTGGCTGGCAATTCTGCCCATTCACCATCTCGCCACAAACGGTTACTTCCGGACTGGCCGGGCCGGCCTCCTGACAAACCATAGGGAGCCGTATTTCGTCTCTCCGTCAGTAAAGATAAATGACAGTTTTCCAGTATTTCCCATTCCCGAATCAGCCCATTTCCGCCCTTAAACCGCCCATCACCACCGGAATTTTTTCGTACTGTATAATGACGCACTCGCAAAGGATAATGCATCTCCAGCACTTCAATGGATGAGTTTTTAGTATTGGTCATGTGGCACTGTACAGCTGACAAACCGTGTCCATTCGCATGAGCACCCATACCTCCGGCCAGCGTCTCGTAATAAACCCATGTATCACTACCTTGTTCATCCCGGCTATCATTACCACCGAAAACAACATTATTCATTGTCCCCTGTGCTGCCGCTGGAATACGCTCAGGTATGGCTTTACTCAGTGCCCCCAGCATAACATCCACGATACGCTGACTGGTTTCGACATTACCTGCCGCCACAGGTGCACCTGTCTTCGCATGTACCAGACACCCTTCTTCAGCTTGAATCGAAATCGAATGAAAAATAGCAGCCGCCTGTGGCGTATATGCCGGCATCAGGCAACGAAATACATAATAAACGCTGGCAGCAGTCACTGCCAAAGGACAGTTGACCGGCCCCTTACTTTGAGAACATGTTCCATTAAAATCAACAGTAACATATTCTCCTTTCACGTTTATTCTAACACGAATCGTGAGGGTTCCGGCTCCCGGATCATCGTCTTCAATTCCATCACTTTCCAACCGATCCTCAAAGCTGTATTCGCCATCGGGAATTGAAGCGATTGCCGTGCGCCCGTACTGTTCCGAAACTTTGATCAAGGATGCAAACCTTGCTTCAAGCTGAACAAACCCGAGTTCAATCAGCCTGCGCGCACCCAGCAAACAGGCAGCACGTTGTGCCGAAAGATCCCCCATGCGCTCATCTGGAGCACGCACGCAGTCATAAAACAAGCGTTTCAGTTTTGGATCCTCAACACCGGCCTGAAACCAGCAGCGCGGAGATAACACAAGCCCTTCATCTTCCAACCGTGTTTCCACCCCCATGGAACCGGGAGAAGCACCGCCGATATCGGCATGATGGGCGCGGGCAGCCGCAAATGCTACCAGCCGCCCGTCAACATAAACCGGTGAAACCACTGTTATATCAGGCAAGTGAGTGCCACCCAAAAAAGGGTCGTTGAACAAAACAACATCCCCTTGCTGCCACTGAAAATAGCCCACTACATTGATCATGGCAAATGCCATCGAGCCCAGATGCACCGGAATATGAGCAGCCTGTGCAATCAATTCCCCCTGTGCTGTAAACAAGGCACAGGAAAAATCTTCACGGTCACGAATATTGGGAGAAATCGCACTTCGTTTGAGAACACCCCCCATCTCCTCGCAAATCGCCGCCAGCCGATGCGAAAACAGACTGAGTTCAACCGCATTCACAGGTGATCCAGCATTAGATGTCCATAACTATCCACCCGCATCTGCCAGTTCTCCGGTATCCACATCGTGGATGTGTCCTCCACGATCAATGCCGGCCCCGT
>JAUZQI010000071.1 GCA_030951095.1 Mariprofundus sp.
CGGCGGTTGCGTGCGATTGCCCAAACGCATCGGCTGGATGCAGGCGGTGGAAATGATACTCACCGGTCGGGCAGTAGATGCGCGGCGCGCCAGACGTATCGGATTGGCTGCATTAAGCCCCAAGCCGGAGCAGATGGAGGATGCTGTTGCCTATCTGGTTAAAAAAGGCAAAGTGACAAGTAGAAAATTCAATCCATGGTGGCTGAAACTGTGGCCTGCCCGCGTGCTGTTTTTCCAGCAGGTGGAGAAAAAAACCTATGCGCGTTTGAAACATATCGATGTCGAAACGGCATATCCGGCCATTCCGGCAGTGATTGCGTTATTTAAGGAAATCATCGGCATGTCGGATGGCCTTGCGCTGGCGCGCGAAGCCGAATCGCTGGGGCACATGGCGGTGACGCCGACTTGCAAGAACCTGATTCGCGTTTTTCATCTGGGCGACGCATTGAAAAAACAGGATGCGGCCAAACGTGGACGCGATGCCGTACGCAGTTTCAATAAAACGGCGGTGTATGGCGCTGGCGTTATGGGTGGTGGTATTGCATGGGTGGCATCGAAAACGATGGATGTGGATCTACATGAAGTAGCCGACGAACCGTTAGCGCGCGGCATGAAAGGGATGGGGCGATTGGCCACCCGTCGGGGGCGCACAGACACCAAGCGTTTGGGACGAATCAGGCCGGTGCTGGATAGCAGTGGTTTGAACGATGCAGATGTGGTGATCGAAGCGGTACTGGAAGATATCAAGATCAAACGCAAGCTGTGGGTTGAGGTGGGTAAAGATGTGTCGAAAGATACGTTGTTATTATCCAATACCTCCTCGCTATCGATTTCCGAGATGCAGTATCGCCGCGCCAATGCCGGGCGCATCGCCGGTCTACACTTTTTTAATCCAGCGCCGAAAATGCCGCTGGTCGAGGTGATTGCGGGCGACAAAACATCGACCGAAACACTGGATAAAACCTGTGCGCTGGCGACTTCCTGGGGTAAATTTCCCATCATCGTCGCCGATCGCCCCGGCTTTCTAATCAATCGCTGTCTGATGCCGTTTATGAGCGCTGCCTTGAAACTGCTGGAGAGCGGCCAGAAACCGGAACATATCGATGGCGCGTTGAAACGATTCGGCATGCCGATGGGCGCGATTGAACTGGCTGACCGGGTGGGACTGGATATCTGCCACCATGTCGGCGCACACCTGTCCGATGCATTCGAACATCAGCAACCCATGCCGGAGTGGTTTGATCGCATGGTGGCGGACGGGCTGCTGGGTGTGAAATCAGGCAAGGGATTTTTTGTCTATGAAAAGAGAAAACAGGGCGATCTCAATTCCGAACTGGGACGTTATCTGCCGGGCGTCATAAGCAAGGAAAAAGAATTCGATGCCGATTTGAGTGCATCGAAAACGGGCGCAATGACGGCTGCGGAGATTGTAGATGCCTGCCTGATTCCGATGTTGTTGGAAGCGTTAAACTGTCTGCGTGAGGGGGTGGTGAACGATGCTGAGCAGCTGGATGCCGCCTTTGTCTACGGTATCGGATTTCCGCCGTTCCGTGGTGGGCTGCTACGTTATTTTGCATCCTGTGAAACAGATGAGCTAAAGCAGAAAATCGAAGCGCTGGGCCTTATTGCGCCGGATAATATGGAGGTGTTGCATGCCTTTCAATAAACATGCGTGTATGGGACTGAAACAGGCGGAGTCGGCCTCATGTTTGTCTGATCTGCTGCTGGCCTCGTCGCCGGATTTATTGGATAAACCCATGCTGCGATTCAGAAAACATGACGGTAGTTGGCAATCATGGTCGCGGATTCGCGTGCAGCAGGCGGTACTGCGAGTGGCTGCATGGCTGGAATCGATGGGAATCAAGCCGGGCGACCGGGTCGGTATTCTGGGGCATAACTCGCCGGAATGGTTTATCGCCGATTTTGCCATTTTGCGGCTGGGCGCGGTGACGGTTCCGGCTTATTTCACGGATCCGCCCGAAGCGGTGCGTTATGTGTTTGACGATGCCGATGTATCGGTGATTTTTGTCGAGGAGGGAGAACAACAGGATAAATTGAGCGGGATTGATAAACCCTTTATCGCCTTTCACAGCGCGACGGAGAGCATTGAAGCGATTGCGGTGGATGAAATCTGGGATAATAGATTGGAAGCCTCATGTCCGGAACGCGATCAATTGGCGACGCTGATTTACACCTCCGGCACCACAGGCCATCCTAAGGGCGTGATGCTGACGCATGGCAACCTGCTCAGCGACGTGGCGGCGGGCATCGATGGCGTGCCGGTGTATCCTGCCGATCTGTTTCTGTCCTTTTTGCCCGCCTCGCATGCATTTGAGCGCACAGTTGGCCATTTTTTACCGACAGCCTGCGGCTCGGAAATCGCTTACGCAGAAGCGGTGACGACTCTGCTCAGGGATATGCCCGAAGTGAAACCCACGATCATGATTTCTGTGCCGCGTCTGTATGAAAAAATCTATGCCGGCGTGCAAGCCAAACTGGCCGCCGGGCCGGGCTTGAAACGCAAGCTGTTCAATCTGGCTCAAAAGCTGGGCATGCAACGATTTGAATTAAAACAGCAGGGCAGGGATCTGTCTGCTGGTAAAGCGGTGGTGTGGGGGCTGCTCGATAAAGTGGTGAATGCCAAGCTGCGCGAAAAGATGGGAGGTAGAATTCGTCTGTTTATTTCAGGTGGCGCGGCCTTGCACCCCAAAATTGCCCGTTTTTTGCTAGCGGCTGATATCATGGTATTGCCCGGTTACGGATTGACTGAAACTTCGCCGATATTATCGGTGAATGTAACCGATAAAATCAAACCGGCGACGGTCGGGGCAGCCCTGTCCGGTGTGGAATTCAAGGTGGCGGGCGATGGTGAGTTGTTGGTGAAAGGTCCGATGGTGATGCAAGGTTACTGGAATAAACCTGAAGCAACAGCAGCAGCTTTCGATGCTGATGGCTGGCTGTATACCGGAGATATTATTGAAATAGATGATGAGGGCTATATCACCATCGTCGATCGTAAAAAAGAAATGATGGTGCTCTCCAATGGTGAAAATGTTCCTCCAGCGCTCATTGAGCAGCATTTGAATCAGGATCCGTGTTTTCTTCAAACAATGGTATTGGCTGATAATCGGCCCTATGTGGCTGCATTATTGGTGCCCGATGAAACGGCATTTTCCCGTGCATGGCAGATGGACAAGAAAAAACCGCTACCAGGTGACTGGCGAGACAATCAGGATGTTTCATCATGGGTGCTTGGGCGTTTGCATAGCGATGAATACGATCTGCCCAGTTATATGCAGGTGAAACGATTTGCGTTTGTCGATACCGAATGGACCCAGAATGACGGATTTTTGACACCCACATTGAAACTCAAACGCAGAAAAATCACCGAATACCAAGCTGAACTGATTGAAGCACTCTATCCGGATCATGAGCAGGTTTTATAAAGCCATAGTACTGTTTTACTCTCCGGGAGTATCATTCCCCGATGACTGCACCGTACAAGCATGGATCACTCGAGCAGCGATGGCTGGGTAGACAGGCGTATGAACCTGTTTGGGCATTGTTACAGAAACGGGCCAATGCCATAGCCTGCGACAACAGCTGCGAAGTGATTTTCAGTTGTGAACATGATCCTGTTTACACGACCGGAAAACGTGGTGTGGATAATCGGTCAGGTGCCGAACTTCCGGCTCCGGTTGTATATTCAGACCGGGGAGGTGAAATGACTTTTCATGGGCCTGGCCAGATCATGCTTTACCCGGTGATTCATTTGCGAAAACGTGGGGTAGGTGTGAAGCAGTATGTACATGTCCTTGAACAATCCTGTATAGATATGCTGAAGGAGCTGGGCGTGGATTCAGGTCGTCATTGCGGGTTTCCGGGTGTGTGGACCGAGCAGGGAAAAATAGCTGCGCTTGGCATTCGAATCACGCATGGCGTGGCCTACCACGGTATGGCGCTGAATGTAAATGTTGATACCAAATGGTTTGCTGCCATCAATCCTTGCGGCCTTCAAACTGGCGTTGTCAGTTTGTCGGATTTTATCAAGCCGCCGCTATTACCCGAGTTGGCAGGATGCTGGCAGCATTGTTTGAACGATCTTTTATAGTCGCAAATATCCAGTGTTTTTTTACCGTCAGGCGCTTTGCGTGCGCGTCAGCGCGAGTGCAGTTCCTGAAATATAATAAAATGTCATGATTTTTACTTAGGATCGTCTATAATAGCTACGGACGTCTTACGAGAGGTGTCGTGATTTAGAGCTGACTATAGGAGGAGCTTTATGAAGGTTAGAAATATTTTACTGGGTATGGCTGTTGCGTTGATAGCGACAGTTCCCGCTTATGCCGGTAATTCAACGGCAGGAACCAAGATTGGTATTTTGACTTGTAATTCAGTGCCGGGATCAGGTGTGAACCTGCTTATTCATTCAACTGTGGATATCGAATGTAAATTTGAGTCTACTGACGGCAGTGGCGTTGAACGCTACATTGGAGAAACTGGTATCGGTTTTGGTATTGATATCAACTACAACCTTGAGAGACATCTGGCTTTTACTGTATTCGCAGCGGATACAGCGCGGGGTAGCCATAAACTTGCTGGAAAGTATGGTGGTGCCGGGGCATCTGCTACTGTAGGTGTGGGGGCAGGAGCTCAAGTGCTGGTTGGTGGCAGTAACAAGAGCGTTTCATTGCAACCTGTTATCGAAGGAAGTACGGGCGTTGGCGTTAGTGCCGGTGTCACCTACCTGTTTTTGCAAGCGAAATAAACCATAGCGATATTATGAAAAGACAAGGGAAGGCAGACGCCTTCCCTTGTCTTTTTGTTTCCAGGATTAAGTGGTTATGCCGGTAGTGACCTCGGCAAGGTGTGCGCCATAGCTGCGTGCGGCGACGAGTGCTGCCTCAGAAACTGTATCCGGCATGCCTTCGTGATTGCCGCTGCGTCCGTATGGGCCCCATTGTAAACCACCATCAGCATAACCGGGCAGGGATTTGGGAAAACCAACCACCAGCATGCCGTGTTCCAGAAAGTTGGAATGAAGCGCAATCATTGTTTGCTCCACGCCGCCGCCAGCACCACCAAAACCACCGCCTGTAGCAAATACACCACCGACCTTGCCTTCCAGTGCGCTCTCCATCCACAGCTTGGCTGCGCGGTCGATTAATTGCTTCACTTGCCATGCCATCGAGCCCATGTGTACCGGTGTCCCGAATACAATCATATCGGCGGCCAGTAAATCCTGTAGCGATGTTTCTTCAGCAGTACGCAGATCAATGGATACACCGGCCCGGCCAGCCCGGATTCCGGCTGCGATAGCCTCAGCCATTTTTTTTGTGTTTCCATAATCGGAATGATAGGCAATTAACACCTGCATGGTTTCTCTCCCCTGGCGTACGTTGTTTGTTACAAGCCAAATGCAGAGCAATAAGGCAATAATTTCTGCAAATATTACAGACTATGAATCCGGGCTGCAATTTCCAGCCATTGTGGTATACTAACATGCATGCACAGAGTGTTTTCTGTTCTGATACTCACAGCATTGATGCTGATCGCTGCGCCATCGATACAGTCGGCGCCGGTTGCACGATTATATGATATTCAGGGCGCTATTGGCCCGGCTGTTGCCGAAGATATTGAACATGCCATTGCGGATGCTCAGGGGCAGTCTTTGTTTATCCTGCGCATGGATACGCCTGGTGGGCTGGATCTGGCCATGCGGCGCATTATTCAGGCTATTCTCGCATCCGCTGTTCCCGTGATTGCTTATGTCGCGCCTCAGGGTGCACGTGCTGCCAGTGCCGGCACATATATTCTCTACGCTTCACACATTGCAGCCATGGCATCGGCGACCAATCTTGGTGCAGCTACACCGGTTCAGATAGGTGGAATGCCCAGGCCTGATAGACCCAAACCGGAGATGCCCGCTTCTCCGAATGCGACAAGGAAATCACCTGCACCCGAATCGACGGATAATCCAATGCAACATAAGATGATTAATGATGCAGCTGCGTACATCCGCAGCCTGGCCCAATTGCGGGGGCGCAATGCCGAGTGGGCCGAGCAGGCGGTGCGCAATGCCGCCTCACTGTCGGCTGATCAGGCTCTGAAGCAGAATGTGATCGATGTGATTGCTGATGATATTCCCCAGCTGTTAAGCAGGCTGGATGGTCGTACGGTTGTCACCTCCCTGGGGAAAATCACACTGAAGACACAAAGTATGGTCATTGAAACGGTTGAACGCAGTTGGCGTAGTCGCTTGCTGGCCGTTATAAGCGATCCCAATGTGGCCTATATCCTGATGTTGCTTGGTATGTACGGGCTGTTTTTCGAACTGGCCAACCCCGGTTTTGTTTTGCCCGGCGTCATTGGCGGCATATCACTACTGCTGGCTTTGTTCGCCTTCCAGGTGCTGCCTGTCAATATTGCAGGACTCGGTCTGATAGTTCTGGGTATTGCATTCATGGTTGCCGAAGCCTTTATTCCCAGCTTTGGTGCGTTGGGGCTGGGTGGCGTGATTGCTTTTGTAGCAGGTTCTATCATGCTGATGGACACCGGCGTACCGGGTTACGGGGTTTCGATGCTGTTGATTGGCTCGGTAGCGTTTGTTTCAGCGCTGTTTTTTATCCTGATCACAGGCATGGCAATCCGGGCCAGAATGCGACCGGTTGTCAGTGGTGCTGAAGAATTGCTGCACGAAAGTGGCATTGCGCTGGAATCATTTGAGCAACATGGGCGCGTTCAGGTGCATGGAGAAACATGGCAGGCCAGCAGTGATTATGCAGTCCGGCAGGGCGCTCCCATTCAGGTGACCGGTCGTGATGGTCTGATGCTTAAGATTACACCTTTACCACATAAAACCACGGAGGTTAGATCATGAATATATTACTTGGAGTCAGCTTTTTTATTCTCATTCTTGTTTTCAGCGCGTTCAGAGTGCTGCGTGAATATGATCGCGGTGTCATTTTTATGCTGGGTCGTTTCTGGAAAGTGAAAGGGCCGGGTTTGATTCTGGTCATTCCGGTCATTCAGCAAATGGTGCGGGTGGATTTGCGTACGGTGGTCTTTGATGTGCCGAGTCAGGATGTGATTTCCCGCGATAATGTGTCGGTCAAGGTTAATGCGGTAATTTATTTTCGCGTGCTGGATCCGCAGAAAGCCATTATCAATGTGGAAAACTTTTTCGATGCCACCAGCCAGTTAGCGCAAACCACATTGCGCAGCGTGCTTGGCCAACATGAACTCGATGAAATGCTGGCCGAACGTGACAGGCTGAATGCAGATGTGCAGAACATTTTGGATGCTCAGACCGATGTATGGGGTATCAAGGTAGCCAATGTGGAAATCAAGCATATCGATCTGGACGAGAGCATGATTCGGGCCATTGCCAAACAGGCCGAAGCGGAACGCGAACGCCGCGCCAAGATTATTCATGCCCAGGGTGAAATGCAGGCGGCGGAAAAACTGGTGGAAGCGGCCGCCACGTTGTCCGCCCAGCCACAAGCGATCCAGCTGCGCTACTTGCAAACGCTGACTGAAATCGCCGGAGATAAATCCTCGACCATTGTATTCCCTCTGGATCTGATCAAGCCGCTTTTGAAACACGACAAGTAGCGCTATATTGCGCACCTTTTCAATCACAGGAGACTTACATTGAGCAACAGTTTCGGCGCAAAAGACACACTGGCGGTTGGTGATAATACTTACACCTACTACGCACTCAAGGCGGCTGGAGATATATCGCACCTACCTTTTTCAATGAAAATCCTGTTGGAGAATCTACTGCGCAGAGAGGATGGCGAGGTGGTTAGCCGTAGCGATGTCGAGGCCATTATCCACTGGGATGCGGCTGCAGAGCCGTCCAAAGAGATTGCGTACATGCCGGCTCGTGTGCTGATGCAGGACTTCACCGGCGTGCCTGCTATTGTCGATCTGGCTGCCATGCGCGATGCGGTGGTTGCGCTGGGCGGCAAGGCCGATCAGATCAATCCGCTGGCTCCGGCTGAGTTGGTGATTGATCACTCGGTGCAGGTGGATGTGTTCGGTTCCGATTCGGCGCTGGCCAAAAATGCCGAAATTGAATTCTCGCGCAACCGCGAACGCTATAATTTTCTCAAATGGGGCCAGAAGGCCTTTGATAATTTTAAGGTGGTGCCGCCGGATACCGGTATTGTGAATCAGGTTAATCTGGAACATCTGGCCCGCACCGTGTTTGTCGATGCCAATGGTTCCGACAACGATGGTGTGGCTTATCCCGATACGCTGGTCGGAACCGATTCCCACACCACCATGATTAACGGCCTCGGCGTATTGGGCTGGGGTGTAGGCGGTATCGAAGCGGAAGCCGCCATGCTTGGCCAGCCGGTCTCCATGCTGATTCCGAAGGTCGTTGGTTTTGAATTGACCGGTTCTCTGCCGGAAGGTGCCACGGCCACTGATTTGGTGCTGACGATCGTGGAAATGCTTCGAGCGCATGGCGTGGTTGGAAAATTCGTTGAATTCTATGGCGATGGCTTGAATCATCTGCCGCTGGCGGATCGCGCTACCATTGCCAATATGGCGCCGGAATACGGTGCGACCTGCGGCATTTTCCCGATTGATGATGAAACTCTGAACTACCTGCGTCTGTCGGGTCGTTCCAAAGAGAATGTCGCACTGGTTGAAGCCTATGCCAAAGCGCAAGGCATGTTCCGGGATTCATCTGTAACCGCGACCTACAGCGAAAGCCTGGGTCTGGATATGGCAACAGTTGTGCCATCGCTGGCCGGTCCGAAACGGCCACAGGATCGCATTGCATTGTCCGATTCCAAAGTCAGCTTCGCAGCTGCAGTCGAAAGCATCAAATCTGAAGCCGGATTAAGTTCCACCGCAGTGAATACGAACATTAACGGACATGATGTGACAATTGATGATGGCGCAGTCGTCATTGCCGCTATCACCTCCTGCACCAACACCTCCAACCCATCGGTTATGCTCGGTGCCGGACTGGTAGCCAAAAAAGCTGCGGCGCTGGGTTTGAGCGCTGCCCCGTGGGTGAAAACTTCGCTCGGCCCCGGCTCGCTGGTGGTTACTGAATATTTGCAGCATGCCGGTTTGATTGCGCCGTTGAAGCAGCTTGGATTCCATGTGGTTGGTTACGGCTGTACGACCTGCATCGGCAATTCCGGGCCACTGCCAACCGAAGTATCGGCGGCGATTTCAGAAGGAGACTTGTCGGTCTGTTCCGTACTCTCGGGTAACCGTAACTTTGAAGGCCGGGTGCATGCCGAAGTGCGCATGAATTATCTGGCCAGCCCGCCGCTGGTGGTGGCTTACGCCATTGCAGGTACGATGAATATTGATCTGTACAACGATCCGATTGGCAAGGCTACGGATGGAAACGATGTCTATTTGAAAGACATCTGGCCGACGCAGGCCGAAGTGGCCGAGGCTGTAGCCGGCGTATCGCGTGAGCAGTTCACTAAATCCTATGCCGATGTATTCGCCGGCGATGCCAACTGGCAAAATCTTGCTGCGCCGGAAGGCGAGCGTTTTGCATGGGAGGATGATTCCACCTATATCCAGAATCCCCCCTATTTTGCCGGAATGGGTAAAGAGGCTGGCAGTATTGGCGATATTGAAAATGCACGCGTTCTGGCACTGCTGGGCGATTCTGTTACGACCGATCACATCTCTCCGGCCGGGGCTATCAAAGCCGATTCTCCGGCTGGCACTTATTTGTGTGAACATGGTGTTGAGCAGAAAGACTTCAATTCCTACGGTTCACGCCGTGGCAACCATGAAGTGATGATGCGCGGCACGTTTGCCAATATCCGTTTACGCAACCAGCTGGCACCCGGTACAGAGGGCGGGGTTACAGTTCACCTGCCGGATGGGGAACAGACCAGTGTCTACGATACCGCTATGCAGTATCAGGCTGAAGGCGTTGCCGCCATTGTTATTGCCGGTAAGGAATACGGTTCCGGCTCCTCACGCGACTGGGCAGCCAAAGGCCCGTCATTGCTGGGTATCCGTGCTGCGATTGCTGAAAGTTATGAACGTATTCACCGCTCGAACCTTGTTGGTATGGGCATCCTGCCGTTGCAGTTTTTGGACGGAGAATCGGCTGCATCACTGGGTTTGAGCGGGCGGGAAATATTCAGCATCACTGGTGTTGAAGAAGGCGCACATGAAGTCACCGTCACTGCCGACGATAAAATATTCACAGCAATCGTGCGCATTGATACACCCAAGGAGTGGGATTACTACCGCCACGGTGGCATCCTGCAATATGTGTTGCGCCAGTTGGCCGGCTCATAACGGTTCTGTGCACTAACTGAGTTTCTCTGATGCCTGAATTGCCCGAGGTTGAAACCATACGGGTCGGACTGGAACCACTGCTGGCGGGCAGGGAAATTATATCTGTTGTTTGCCATCGGACCAATCTACGTTATGCGCTGCCGGATTTATCTGTGCTTGTGGGTCATGAAATAGCCGGTGTTCAGCGGCGAGCCAAATATCTACTGTTTGAACTGGAAAGAGACAGCCGAATGCTGGTCTGGCATCTGGGTATGACCGGCCAGTTCCACGTCTTGCCCCGGAATACTGAAGCCGCCGCGCATGAGCATGTGCGTTTTGATTTCAGCGATGGCCAGAGCCTGCGCTATCGCGATGCTCGTCGCTTTGGTTATGCAGGGCTGGTTGACAGTAGGCAACTGAAATCACATCCATGGTTTGTTCACCTTGGCCCGGAGCCGTTATCAGATGCATTTAATGCAGACCATTTGGCTGCAGCCTGCACGGGCCGCAAAGCGCCGATTAAAAATATCATCATGGATGCCGTTGTCGTGGTCGGAGTTGGCAATATTTATGCCTCTGAAGCTTTGTTCAGGGCAGGTATCCATCCGGCCAGAGCAGGAGGCCGAATATCTTCGGCACGGTTACTACAATTAAGCGATTGTATCAAACTTGTTCTGGCGGAAGCGATTGCTGCAGGCGGTTCATCCATCAGTGATTTTATGCATGCTGATGGCAAACCCGGTTACTTTGCCCATCAGTTTCAGGTCTATGGTCGCCAGCGACTGCCCTGTTATCGCTGTGGAGCAACAATCAAGCGCATGATTCAGGCCGGGCGCAGTACATTTTATTGCGGTGGCTGCCAGCATTGAAGCGGATGTGTATTATGCGCGCCGAATCAATTATTTGGAGATAGAAGTGAAATTAGCATTGGAACAGGCACTCAAAGCTGCATTGGATGAGTTGCTCAAGGGTCATCCTGAGGAGCAGACACCACCGGTGGTATTGAACCGCCCCAAACAGAAAGAGCATGGTGATTATGCTGCTAATGTGGCCATGCCGCTGGCACGCGTGTTGAAACAAAGTCCCCAGCAGATTGCAGCGCGTATTCTTGACGTGGTTGTGTGGCCGGATGCGGTTGAAGGGGCAGATATTGCTGGCCCTGGATTTATCAATATTCGTTTGCAACAGGCCAGTGAAGCAGCGATTCTGAAAAGTATCATCAGAGCTGGTGAACAGTATGGTCGTGTGGCCGGGGCGGACGATGCCCAAAAGATAAATCTCGAATTTGTATCGGCCAATCCAACCGGGCCCATGCATGTTGGGCACGGTCGTGGTGCAGTGGTTGGGGATGCGCTAGCCAATGTGCTCAGTGCAGTCGGTCATGATGTGCAGCGTGAATATTATATCAATGATGCCGGTGCCCAGATCGGGGTGCTGGCGAACAGTGTCTGGCTGCGCATGCAGGAATTGCAGGGTGAGGCTATTGAGTTCCCGAAAGGCGCTTATCCCGGCGACTATATTATCCAGATTGCCCGCCAGATTCTGGATTCGCATGATTATCATCAGTTGCAGATGATGGATGAAAACGCACGATTTAAACAGATCGGGCAGCTGGCCATTGATGCCAATATGGCCATGATCCGTGATGATCTTGCGGCCATAGGTATCAACTTCGATCTGTATTTTTCCGAGCAGGGATTGCATAGCAGCGGCAGCGTCACTGAACTGATCGAACGCTTACAAGCCGATGGTGTGGTTTATAGCGGCATTTTGCCGCCACCGAAGGGCAAGGAAGTCTCCGATTACAAACCGCTCAAACAATTATTATTCCGCACCACCGATTTCGGTGATGATGTGGATCGTCCGCTGGCCAAGCAGGATGGCACAGCCACCTATTTTGCTGCCGATATCGCCTATCATTACGATAAACACCAGCGTGGATTTGATCGCATGATCGATATCTGGGGCGCTGATCATGGCGGTTATGTAACACGCGTGCAGGCGGCTATGAAGGCTCTGATTGAGAAAGACACACAGCCAGATGTACTGCTGGTGCAGATGGTTAATCTGACACGTGACGGCAAGCCAGTGAAAATGTCCAAACGAGCCGGCACTTTTGTCACCCTGCGCGAAGTGGTGGATGAAGTGGGCCCTGATGCCGTGCGTTTTAATTTCATGACGCGCAGGGTAGAAAGCCAGCTTGATTTCGACCTGGAAGCAGCCAAGAAACAGAATGACGAGAATCCGGTTTATTATGTGCAATATGCCCATGCGCGTATTGCTGCGATTCTGCGCAAGGCAGCGGAAGAGGGCGTTGAAATTACGGACGCCGATGATGTGGATGTGTCTGTGCTGGTTTCACATGAAGAACAGCGTTTAATCGCCCACCTGCTGGCTTATCCGGATGCCCTGAAAAAGTCAGCGGTTCGGCTGGAAGCATATCGGGTGGCGACATTTGTGATGCGGCTGGCGGCGGATTTTCATAGTTTTTACCACAAACACAAGGTGGTCACAGAAGATACGCGCCTGACAGCGGCACGCATTGTGCTGATCCGGGCCGTTGCCCAGGTGCTTCGTAATGCATTGGCGATCCTGGGTGTGTCTGCACCGGAGCGTATGTAATGATTTATCATCAGTTGATGGCAGGAGTGGCGAATGGCTAAGCAGGATTTCGCACAAGTGAAATCGACTACGCAGACTAAATCCGGATCGGGTTCCGGGGCTATATCGAGTTCGATCGGTATTGTGGTGATTGCTGCCCTGTGTTTTGGCGGTGGTTACTGGCTTGGATCTTCTAATGGGGCGCAGATCAGTAACAGTAAGGATACGAATGCCGTTGAAACAAAGCTGGCGACCCAGGTGGCTGAAAATAAAGTGCTGTTGGCAAAGACAGAAGCATTGCAGGATTCAGTTGAGCAGTGGAAACAGAAAGCGCAGCAGGATGCACATAGCAGGGTGGGTGATCTCAGTTTTTACAAGGAACTGCCCAAACAGTCGGTGACACCGGCCCCCATGCCTGATATGCCGGTGGAAGCAGTTGCACCTAAAGTTTCAGCCAAACCGGTTACGGCACATCGCTCGGAGGTGGTTAAAGCAGTCAAACCGCTTCCGTCCAGTCATCCACCTGCTAAATCCAAACAGCAATTGCACGATGTATACCGTATCCAGCTGGCTTCATTTCGGACACAATCGGATGCGATGGTCGTGCAACAAAAGCTCTCGCAGGCCGGTTTCTCCGCCTTGATTTATAAAGTTGATCTGGGTGGAAAAGGCTTGTGGTACCGGGTTTATGCCGGGCCTTACCATTCAAAATCTGCTGCTGAAGCCGACCAGAAGCAGATTGAGAAGAAAATAAAACTGAATGGGTTTCTTGTCCGTGGCGGATGAAGACAGCAGGGAGAGTGCCCGACAAAACTGGCTGCAAGAGGTGTTGGGGCAGGATTTTACCATAGTTCCGCTGGCCGGCGATGCCTCATTCCGCTGTTATTTCAGGGTAACACCTTTGCCAGGACAGGCGGGGGAAAAACATTATGTGCTGATGGATGCGCCACCACAGCATGAAGATGTTCGGCCATTTCTGGCCGTTCGTTCG
>JAUZQI010000072.1 GCA_030951095.1 Mariprofundus sp.
TTATCGGAGAGAGTCTGAGAAGGTGTTGAAACTGATTATGCGGAGCATGAACCCGCCACAGATACGTAGCAGCAAAGATATTTACTTGAGTTAACTTCGCACTACGGCAAAATATGCATTCAAATAGTATGCTCAAGCCGAACTCACAGAGGAACCATCAACATGCGTAATTTTGATATTAATCAGATGCCGCCCAATCAGGCAGTGATTGATGAGAAGTTGAATCTTAGAAAAAAAGAACTCTCTACATTCAAACGCAACACTATTCTGGTAACACTGGGTGAGCTTTCTCTCATGGCACTTGCCTATTTTGCTGCATACACACTCTTTGATATGGAACAATATTTAGCACTTGTCATTCCCGTTGCAATTATTGGACCAACGGTCGCGCTTATCTGCATCACTGTCGTCACATCACTTCGTTATAAAGAAATCATGGACAAGATTCGTGCTTACCTGCCACCTGAAGACCCCAACACATTAAGCAAGCTGCAGGGCCGAATCGATGAAGTAGATACTTATCTCGAAAGGCTCGAAGAAATCGGACGTGATATCACTCGAGTAGAAGTCCGCATGCTGGATCGACACTGCAAAACATACGGTTAAACCAAGACAAAATCACTCATCAATCAGCCCGATGCAGTTTATACCCTCACTGGCCCCGCACTGCGCACATCATCGCTGACATCATGCTCAAACTTTTCGAAATTCTTATGAAAATGAGCTGCAAGTTCATATGCCTTGACCTCATAGGCGGCCTTGTCCGCCCAAGTTTGATCTGGATTGAGGACGTCATCCGGTACACCCGGACATGACTGTGGCACATGTACGTTGAAGATTGGATGTTGCCGATACACTACATTAGCCAGTTCACCATCAAGTACACTATTGAGCATGGCCCGCGTATAAGAGATATCCATGCGTTCGCCCACCCCGTAAGGACCGCCTGACCAGCCAGTATTGATCAGCCAGCAGTCCGCCTGATGTTTCTTGATCTTATCACCAAGCAAATTGGCATAGACGTGCGGATGCAACGGCATGAACGGGCCGCCGAAACAGGTGCTGAACGTCGCTTCCGGTTCGGTAACGCCCGCCTCAGTGCCAGCCACTTTGGCTGTGTATCCGGAAAGAAAGTGATACATCGCCTGCTCGGGCGTTAATTTAGAGATTGGTGGCAATACGCCAAACGCATCGGCAGTGAGAAACACAATATTGTCGGGGTGCCCCGCAATGCCGGGGTAGATCGCTCCTTCGACATGTGTAATTGGATAGGCAGCACGCGTATTTTCGGTCATCCGATCATCATCAAGATTCAGACGACGGTCGTGGATATTCAGATAAACATTCTCCATCACCGTGCCAAAGTGATGGGTCATATCATAGATGGCTGGCTCCTTCTCAAAAGAGAGGTGAATAACCTTGGCGTAACAGCCGCCCTCAATATTGAAAATACCCTTGTCACTCCAGCCGTGCTCATCATCACCAATCAGTCTTCGTGTCGGATCGGATGATAGCGTGGTCTTGCCAGTGCCGGAGAGGCCAAAGAAAATCGCTACATCTCCATTTTTGCCAACATTGGCCGAAGCATGCATTGACATGACCTGCATCTGTGGCAATAGGTAATTCATATAGGTGAAAACCGATTTCTTGATTTCGCCGGCATAAGATGTGCCGCCAATCAGCACTAGACGGCGGGCGAAGTTGATCAAAATGAAGGCTTCGGAGTTGGTGCCATCCACCGAAGGCAGGGCATGGTAATGCGGTGCATGGATAATGGTAAATTGTGGCTCATCAACACCAATCTCCCGATCAAAATCGACTGGACGCACCAGCATCGTACGGGCAAAAAGTGCGTGCCATGCATCCTGAGTGATGACACGCACCGGCACCTCAAATTCCGAATCGGCTCCGGCAAGACAGTCCTGCACAAAGAGTTGATGCCCATCAAGGTAAGCACAGACACGATCAAAGAGGGCATCAAAAGAGGCTTCTGAAATTGGGTGATTAATGTCTCCCCAGTTGATATTGGAACTACTCTCCGGCTCATCGACAATAAATTTATCCTTGGCTGCACGCCCTGTGAAATAGCCTGTCTGAACAACCAGCGGCCCCATGTGAGATAGATGCCCTTCCCGTCGGCGAATCGCCTCCTCGTAGAGGACTGGACTTGGCGTATTCCAGTAGATCATTTCAAGATTTTTCAACCCGAGTTTCTCAAGGCTTTTTTCGATAGCGGACAACGCCATTTCTATAGCTCCTTATCGTTTACGCTGAAATAGTGACCCGGCTGAGTAGCGAGAATAGGCGCAACAGATATCCCTAATAGACAATATCCTAGCACAAAATTAGTGCACAATAAATGCACAGAGGCGTGTTGTACCGTAGCTTGAAAAGAAGCAAAAATAATTTTATTGTTTTAATAATGGTAGTCATTATCATTAACTTCTATGATCAAACTTACTCAGCATCGGCAGGTTATCCTCGACCTTATCAATGAATCCAATCATCACTGGGAAGCTGAGGAGCTGGCACGAACACTGGCTGAGCGCGATCATCCAATAGGAATTGCAACCGTTTACCGAGGGCTTGCGGCACTGGAAGCACAGGGGCTGATCAGCAGCTTCCAGCTCGCAGACCGTAAACGTTATGAACGGGCCAGCAAGGCACACCATGACCATCTGATCTGTACTGAATGCGGAACCATTGAAGAATTCAGCAACGATCGTATTGAACAGCAGCAGGATCTGGTTGCCAAAGAGAATGGATTTTCTATTACTGGGCACCAACTGGTTATTTTTGGTGTCTGTCGTAAATGTAGCTAACTAACCCGTACTGTTCATAATTCGTATGGGCTAACATCTCACTTCTTTCACTTACATCCCCATGCCATTTAACCCCATTAGCTTTTTCTATATGATAATGACTATCATTACTATTGACTAGCAGTTGATAGCGATTATCATTCGCGAAATAGATAAAAAATGGAGATGAAAGTGAAATTTAATTCAGACATTAAGCGAGGAGCAAAAACAGCAGATATATCCCTGATTGGCTCCATCGTCATGTGTACGATGCTGATGGCAGTTATACCTGCAAACTCGGCTGAGTATGAGATTCTCATTAAAAATCACAGATTTATTCCAGATAAAATCGAAATGGGTCCGGGAGAGAAACATCGCCTGATCGTTCATAACGATGATGCGACACCGGAAGAGTTCGAGAGTTACGAGTTAAACAGGGAAAAAATCATCCCCGCTCATTCAAAGGTAGTGATTTTCCTGGCACCACTTGAACCGGGGACATACCCCTTCTTC
>JAUZQI010000073.1 GCA_030951095.1 Mariprofundus sp.
CCAACGCCGGCTGCCGCCAGATAATAGGCGACAGGCGAACCCAGGCCGCCAGCACCGATCATGAATACTTTCGATTCGAGTAGCTTCGACTGCCCTTCCGCACCGACTTCCGGCAAAATAATATGCCGCGAATAGCGCTCGATTTGTTCTTCCGTAAAATCAATCATGAAAATCTATAACCTCTTTTTACCGCAAAGGACGCAAAGAAAATCTTTTACAAATCCTTTGCGTACTTAGCGGTGAAAGCTTTTAAACTTCGATGCCTTTGAACAGGTCCGTGGACATATAGCGTTCGGCCATGGATGGCAGAATCACTACAATACGCTTGTCCTTCATTTCAGGCCTATCGGCTACTTTGAGCGCTGCGGCAACGGCTGCGCCGGATGAAATACCGCCGGGAATGCCCTCTTCGCTGGACAGACGGCGCGCCATTTCAAAAGCTTCGTCATTGGTGACTTTGACTGCGCCATCGAGAATATCGACGTTCAAATTGGCCGGAATAAAGCCTGCACCAATACCCTGAATCTTGTGCGGACCGGGGGCTTCACCTGAAATAACCGGCGAATCGGCAGGCTCCACGGCAAATGCCTTGAAGTTTGGGTTACGCTGTTTGATCACTTCGGCAACACCGGTAATGGTGCCGCCGGTACCCACGCCTGCCACGACTGCATCTACGTTGCCATCGCAATCACTCCAAATTTCCTGTGCAGTTGTTTGACGGTGAATCTCCGGGTTGGCCGGGTTTTCAAACTGCTGCGGCATAAATGCCCCGTCGATATCGGCAACAATATCGGCAGCCTTGGCAAGAGCTCCTTTCATACCCTTTTCAGCCGGGGTCAACACCAGTTCGGCACCAAGCAATTTGAGCAATTTGCGGCGTTCCAGACTCATGGATTCAGGCATGGTCAAAATACAGCGATAACCTTTGGCACGCGCCACAAAAGCCAGCGAAATGCCCGTATTACCGGAAGTCGCCTCGACAATCACGCCGCCCTCTTTGAGGCTGCCATCGGCTTCGGCTGCCTCAATCATCGCCTTACCAATACGATCCTTGACCGAATTCAGCGGGTTATAAAACTCGCATTTGGCAATGATTTCCGCCCCGGTATTCGCGCCGATGCGATTCAATCGAATCAACGGCGTATTGCCGACCGTTTCTGCTGTATTATTGTATATCGCCATATCCAACTCCTTTGCATTATAATCTTTTCAATTACAGATGAACGCAGATAAACACAGATTTTGTTTTCTCTCTGCATGCAACAACCTTGAAAAACATCCACGTAGCCCATGGGTGGGTCGCCAAAATCAAGGCTTGTCATTGATTTTGTGAACCGGAAGAAAACCACGTTTTCTCCCGGTGCTCAAACAATCAGCCTTCGATGACATCCTGTTCAATCGGAGCCACGTTCACGCCCTGTTCAACCAGCCATTTTGTTGCAGCCTCAACCACGGCATCCTCGCCATCAATTTCCAGACCAACCAAACCCATATGATCTTTCACTTCGGCGGTACGGATATTGGTGATGACATCAAACTCTTTGGCCAGCTTCCAGATCAGCGGTTCGCGAACCGTAGACTCATCAAAGGTCAGGTAAACGCGCAACTGCACTAGCAACCGCCTGCAATTGCCGGCACGATGGACACTTCATCACCATCTTTCAGCGCCGTAGCGCGACCTTCCAGAAAACGCACATCTTCATCATTCACATAGACATTCACAAAGCGGCGAATTTCACCAGCCTCGTCACACAGGCGCTCTTTCAGGCCCGGGTGCGCTGCTTCCAGATTGTCAATAATTTCGCCGACATTCGCACCTTCAATCGACACTTCATCAGCACCGCCCGTCAATTTACGCAGCGGGGTTGGAATTCGTACAGATACACTCATTTCTTTCTCCTTTCATTTTTCATCTTATCTCTAATTTATCATTTAACCGTAGCCGTTCAGATTGCCTGGCTGTTGTTCGCTGGCAAGGCAAAAGCGTGCAGCTTACTACTGCAAGTGAGCACTTTTAACGCAACCCGCGGGCAACAGACAGGTGAGCTGAATGACTACGCGGCGGCTTCAAAGCCATCAGCTTCCGCCAGCGCATCAAAATCTTTCAGGCTGGCATCAATGATGCGCGGCTTGTTGATTGCATCAGCAATAGCTTCCTGGGTTTTCAAGCCATTGCCGGTAATGCACAACACTATCGATTCATCACGCGGCAAACGCCCGGATTCAATCAACTTTTGGGCGCAGCCAAGGGTTACGCCGCCGGCTGTTTCAGCAAAAATACCTTCGGTTTCGGCCAGCAGCTTCATGGCCGCCACCACTTCGTCGTCCGAAATATCTTCGGCCCAGCCGCCGGACTCATTAATCACGCGATTGGCATAAAACCCGTCCGCCGGATTACCAATCGCCAACGATTTGGCAAGCGTGTCGGCAATCACCGGATGAATCAGATCTGTGCCATCCTTGACCGATCGGGAAATCGGCGAGCAACCGGTAGCCTGTGCACCATACATCGCCGTATTGTTATCCTCGATCAGGCCCAGTTTGATAAATTCCTTGATCGACTTGTCAATCTTGGTGCACAGCGAGCCCGATGCCATCGGCACCACGATATGTTTGGGCGCTTTCCAGCCCAGTTGCTCCATCACTTCATAACCCAGCGATTTGGAGCCCTCGGCATAAAATGGCCGCACATTCACATTCACAAACGCCCATCCATATTTACCGGCCACTTCCGAGCATAAGCGGTTCACATCATCATACTTGCCCTTGATGCCGATAATGCGTGTGCCAAAAATACCGGCACCGAGCACCTTGCCCTGCTCCAGATCATGCGGAATAAACACATAGGATTCCAATCCTGCCGCCGCCGCGTTGGCAGCCACGGAACCGGCCAGGTTACCGGTCGAGGCGCATGCCACCGTCTTGAATCCGAACTCGACCGCCTTGGACAGTGCCACAGATACGACGCGATCCTTGAAGGATAACGTCGGATAACACACCGAATCATTCTTGATATATAACTCGGATACGCCCAGTGCCTTTTCCAGATTTTTGGCGCGCACCAACGGCGTAAAACCATTCTGCGCTCCGACAGTTGGCTCGCCATTAATCGGCAGCAGTTCTTTATAGCGCCACATGGTCTGCGGACGCGACTCAATCAATTCACGGGTGAAATAACCATCGAGTTTGTCGTAGTCATAGACGACTTCCAGCGGCCCGAAACAAAACTCGCATACATGCGTGGGTTCGATATCGTATTCCTGACCGCACTCTCTACATTTCAGTGCACGAACAATGTTCATGTGCCTTATCTCCAATTTCGACGAGCCCAGAAACAAAAAAACCTCCGCGATAAAGCGAAGGTTGTATCATAGAGAATGCACGCATGTGCATTAAACGAACAACCCGCATCATCGCTCCCTTGAGGTTTCCCTCTCAGGCAGGCATTGGCACCATTCTCCTCAGCGTTCTTTCGAACATCTTTGGCGGTTGCCGCAGTATCATAGGGCCTGCACCCTCCACCGCTCTGGATAAGCCGGATTTAATATGTAATGCGAATTATCATGTCCCATTCACAAAACGCAAGCCTTATTCGCATCATCCAACCATGCAATCGATTACCCCCATAAGAACGCTATGCTTTTTAGGGAAGTGCTGATTAAACCTGGTTTGATGAGACCGCAATGGGAAATGAAGGAGCTCAAGGCAAAGATTGCAAGGCATAGCACCGCTATGGCTCAAACCTTTAACGAAGAAATCGTTCATTTCCCATGTAGGATCGTGAATCATGGTTTGATCAGCGCTTCCTTAGTGTACAAACGTTTTCTTCTCAAATTGCATCTTCTCCTCCTTATCCAAAGCGCAGCGGCCCCGGCTGATTGAACACAGCAGGGGGATTTTCATATATGTCTTACTGAAATCGTATAACTTGACAGTTTTACTCGGGATTACGACGATGCCGTCCGTGATGGAGGTTCCCATGCTTGCAGAAGCCGATATTCTCAAAGCCCTTTCCAGTATTATTGATCCTGATTTCAATAAAGACATCGTCACCCTTGGTTTTGTAAAAAATATCACCATCAATGGTGGTGCCGTTTCCTTCACCATCGAACTGACTACGCCAGCCTGTCCGGTCAAGGAAGAATTCCGCAGACGAGCGGATGAAGTCGTATCCATCCTGCCCAGCGTTAGCGAAGTCAATATTACGATGAGTTCCAAAATGACAGATGGCCGGAGCAAGGAAGCGATTACCGGTGTCGCCAATATTATAGCCGTAGCATCAGGCAAGGGTGGTGTAGGAAAATCCACCACGGCTGTTAACCTGGCCGTGGCTATGGCTCAAACCGGTGCCCGGGTCGGACTGCTGGATGCCGATATCTACGGCCCTTCTATTCCGCGCATGATGGGTCTGGCGGGCTATAAGCCGGAAATTGATTATGATAAAAAAACATTCTACCCGCTGGAAAATTATGGCGTAAAAACCATATCCATCGGTTATCTGGTGGAAGAAAATCAGGCTATGATCTGGCGAGGCCCCATGGTTTCCGGCGCCTTAAGCCAGTTGCTCACCGATGTGGTGTGGGGTGAACTGGATTACCTGTTTGTCGATATGCCGCCGGGAACCGGCGATGTGCAACTGACACTAACCCAGAAAGTGCCTGTCACCGGCGCTGTGATGGTCACTACTCCACAGGATATTGCACTGCTGGATTGCCGCAAGGGTATTGAAATGTTCAAAAAGGCAGGTGTTGCCACGCTCGGGATTGCCGAAAATATGAGCCAGTTCATCTGCCCGCACTGTGGTGAATCCAGTTCGATTTTCGCCGAAGGCGGTGCTGATCGGCTCAGCCGGGAATACAACACCAGCGTACTGGCCCACATCCCGCTGGATATATCTATTCGCGAAAAATCCGATGAAGGCACACCGATTGTGGCAGCCGCGCCGGATTCGGAGCCAGCCAAAGTTTATCATGCGCTGGCCGGCGAAGTAGCGCGCAAAATCAGCATCTTAAACAGCCGAAAAATTGATATCCCGGTTATCGCACAGTAAATCAGGCAGGCGCGTTGTTTGTTTCATGTTCATCAACACCAGTCATTCCACTACCTGAAAGGAGCGTCCGCATACGCAAGCATAAAGCATCTGCATCATGCTTGCTGTAGGCAAGCGCTGGCAACTTTCCCCATACCGGTGCCGGCCAGACAGGATCAGTTCTATATCGTACAATGTGGTGAATATGCAGTTGTGGAACAATATTTCCCAATGCCGCAATGTTGATTTTATCGGCGTTAAATTCTGTTTCGATACATTTGGCCAGCAAGGAAGATTCTCGCATCAGTTGTTGCTGATCCTCACCTGATAACTGATGGGCTTCGCTAATGTCTTGTCGCTGCGGCACTAGAATGAACCAGGGATACTGGCTGTCATTCATCAGCAATACCACAGAGAGAGGGAACCGACCCAGCACAAAACAGTCCTGCTTTAATTGCGGATGCAAAATCATGATGCCTCCTTTAGGGAGATGCTGATTTAGCAAGCCGCCCATGGCCTGCACGGAAACGCAGATTTAATCAGCGCGCCCTCAGATGCCTGGCCAGAAAGCTGTCCAGTTGATTGGCAAAACGTTGTCGATCTGCAGCGCCGAATGCCGCCGGGCCGCCTGTAACTACACCTTCGCCGCGCAAGTTATCCATAAAGTTACGCATGCTTAGCGCCCCGCGAACATTATCTGAAGTGTACATTTCACCTCTCGGATTCAAAGCAAAACTACCCTTCTCAATCATCCCCGCAGCCAATGGAATATCAGCGGTAATTGCCAGATCACCCGCTTTGGCATGATCGACGATATAATCATCGGCCACATCGGGGCCTGCAGCAACTATAACCGCATTGATATATTCGGATTTGGGGTGTTGAAGTTTTGCGTTGGCCACTAATGTCAATGCAATACGGACACGATCGGCAGCGCGAAACAAAATCTCTTTAATCACCTTGGGACAGGCATCAGCATCCACCCAGATGCGCATTAATGGCTCAGCAAACGGCTGGCCTTCATCAAATCACAGGGCCGACCAATATCAAACCAGAAACCATGGTGTGCCAGTCCCTTGCATGCGCCTCTGGCAATCATCTCGCGAATGGATCGGGCCAAAGAAAATATTTCATCCGAATCATAATGTTCAAACACAGATTCATCCCAGACCGATACACCGGCAAAGGTAAACCGGTCATAACCACTCATCGACACATCATCTCCATGCAGGATAAAATCACCGTTCAGATGATGCTGCGGGTTTTCCACCAGCGCAATGCTGCAACCGCTTTCCGGTGCCATAAGCGCCAGACTGGATATATCGATATCAGCCAGCACATCACAGTTGTGAACAACAACGGGGCCTCGACCCGGCAGCATCGACAATGCTTTTTTTACGCCGCCACCGGAATCCAGCAATGTTTCTTCATAACTGATACAGATATGGCAACCGAACTTCGCCCCATCGCCCAAATAATCAGCCAGTTGATTGGCATGGTGGAATGCATTCACGGCAATCTCACGCACCCCAAGGGCAACCAATCGCCGGATGACATGCGCAATTGCCGGCTTACCCGCCACCCGCACCAACGCTTTAGGGCGATGGCTGGTCATCCATTTCAATCTTGTTCCCATGCCCGCCGCTAAAATAACAGCGCGATCCATTCGCTCCATGCCCGTCTCTCCATAGATTTCTCTTAAAAGGTACACTGATTTAATCCATTTTGAATTGAATCAGTGTACCTTTAACTCCAACCAACTATAAATCTTGAACCGCAAAGTATGCAGATATTCTTTCCATTACACACGCTGGAGCAAAACGTTTTTAGCGCAACTCACCCGTCCAGTTTTTCAATCAACTCCGGCATTTTTGCAAGCGCCGCCTGTCTGCCCTTTTCAATTTCCTGCTCCGGATTGGAAAAGTCATGCCACTGCGTAAAACCAACCAGCGGCTCGATAAGCACATCTGCAAATGTCTTGTTATATTTACGCAAATATAATGATTTAACCTGAGTTGCCCAATCCAGCATACCATAGACATTGGCCGGTTCGTTATATTCACTCGGTCGAGAGCCCACATTCACAGCCAGAACCAGTTGATCGGAAGTAGTAAGCATTTGCGCTTCCATGGCCGGCAAATCTGATGCCACCCCACCATCTACAAATTTTTTCCCGCCGATTTTAACCGGATCAAATACGCCGGGGATAGCCATGCTGGCAGCAATCGCACATGGCAACTTTACATCCGAATTGGCCGAGAACAGATGGCATTCACCGCTGGGAAACTGTACCGCCGTCACATATAACGGGATTTTAGCATCCTTGAATGATTCCCCGCCACAAAATGCGAATGCAATATCCACCAAAGCATCGGTATCGGCCACAGCCAATTCGGTCGCCGCTCTGGTATACAGAAGAGTCTGCTTGGCGGCAGCGCTCAGCTTCGATAACCATCCCTGATCCTGTGTATCAGCCTCATCAAGCGAAGGTAAATCCAGCTTGGAAAATGTTTCCGACTGCAGAATTTCACTGGCATGCTGAATCACTGCTCTGGCATCTGGATTCACCGCATACATAGCCCCGAACAACGATCCTATACTGCTACCAACAATGGCATCGGGCCTAAAGTTGTGTTGCTCCAGCACATCCAACACACCCAGATGCGCCAGACCGCGACCACCGCCACCACCCAACGCCAGCACAAAACCATTTTTCTTTTCTTTTCGATGTTCAAAAATGCGCTCAAGTAAATTCATTCTACCACGCTCACTCTTCCTGCTCCGGCAACGTTGCCACATCTGCAAGGCTTTCACACAGAGCTGTTACCTGTTCCGTCGATAATTGTTTCGATTGCTTACCTGTTATAAAGAACACATCAACAGCCCGCTCACCGAATGTTGAGACAGAGGCACCGTGCAGGACATAACCTTCAGTACTGATAACCTCTGCAAGTCTGGCCAATAACCTGGGCTGGTCGGCAGCAGACACTTCGATAGCTGTCTCCCGAAACGAGGCCTTGGGTAATTCACGTACCCGCACCGGCACGCGTTGCATTAATACGCTCAGCTTGAAGTTGTTGTCTACTTTCACCTTTTCGATCTCATCCTGCAACAGCAAATGGCCAATACGGGTCTCCATCCGTTCCAGGTCGGATACGACATCGAAGGGAGTACCATCTGAAGCCTGTAAATGGAAAGCATCCAGCACCCGCTCATCAGTCATTTTATAAGCCTGTGCCGCCACGATACTGGCATGTCCGGAGGTGAGCGTTGCAGCCAATGCGGCAAACAGTCCATCCCGACCGTGAGCAACAACAAATACCAGTGTTTCAGCTCGTTCCCTGTCTACCCACAGCTGAACAGCATCGCCTGGATGATCAGCAAGCAACTCAGTGATTTTACGCAACTGCCTTGGTGAAAAGTGCATCACACATGACATCGAAAGCAGACCGATCGCAGCTTGCAGCGATTCTCTGTTGCCTCTGGCTTTTTCCAGCACGGTTTCAATCCGTATGCGATAACGCTGTTCGCCAGCCTCACCACCAGCCTGATCTCCCTGCAGATGCTGGGCAGTGGCATGATATATCTCGCGTAACAATGTGCCCTTCCAGTCATTCCAGACATTCGGCCCGACAGCCGCAATATCCGCCACCGTCAGCAACAACAGATATTTTAGTCGTTCAAGATCACCTACACGCTGGGCAAACGCGCTGATCACTTCAGGATCGGACAAATCAAAGCGCTGACTCTTGACTGCCATCAGCAAATGCTCGCGTACCAACCACTCGATCAGCTCAGTGGCATCGCGATTCAGGCCGATGCGCTGGCAAAAGTTGCGCGCAATCACTGCCCCGTTCTCCGAGTGGTCACCCTCTATACCCTTGGCAATATCATGAAAGAGCAGCGCCATATATAACAGTTCAGGCCGCTTGATTTTATGGCACACTTCATGCGCCAATGGTAACCGCATATCACGTCCCCGATGCCAGAAGTTTCTGGCCTCGCCTATTGCCCGCAGGGTGTGTTCATCAACCGTAAAAGCATGGTATCGATTGAATTGGCCAAGCCCCACCACATCGCGGAACTCAGGAATGAAACGCCCCAGCACACCGGTAATATTCATCCCACGCAAGGCCCAGTGAACATTCCGATTGCTGCGCAGGATTTGTAGAAACAATCTGTGCGCCTCAGGATTACTGCAAAATGCGTCATCAATGATCATCACGTCAGCCCGAATTTGTCGCAATGCCTGACTGGAAAGTTTTCTGCGATCCTGCTGCGAAACATGGAAAATACGCAGCAACCGCAGGGGATCCTCTTTGAAAACATTGCTATGACTGATGCCGACCAATTGCCCTTCAAGTGTAAAACCATTACCGATATTGTGCTTGAATGTGAACCGCTGAGGGTGCAACTGTTCGTTAAAGTGCATGCGCATCAAGCCCGTAATCCGGGAAATCCGGCCCACATGCCGGAAATAGTCTTTCATAAAGGCATCGACAGCTGGAAGATGATTCACTGACTCGTAGTGCATGCGCTCCGCCAGTACCACCTGCTGTTCAAAACCAAGGCGATCGGATGCGCGCTTCACTTCCAGGTGCAGGTTGGCCCGGCAACGCCAGAGAAAGTCCTGAGCACTAAGAAGGTGATCCCTTTCCCGGCTGGAAATAGCCCCTTTATCGACAAGGCCGGCAACATCTTCACAGCCATACCATGCCTTGGCCAACCAGAACACCGTCTGCACATCACGCAAACCGCCCTTACTTTCCTTGATATCAGGCTCCATCAAAAATGCAGTACCGCCAGTTCGCTTATAGCGATTTTCCAACTCGGCCAACTTGGCTTCTATAAACGCCTTGCGCTGCTTCCTGAAAAACAGGCCGAGTTTATCCTGCATCTGGTTATAATGATCTCCCTTGCCTGCCAACAAGCGTGACTCCATAGCCGCTGTCGCTGATGACCAGTCCTCGTTGACATGCAGCAGCGTATCTTTGACCGTACGCACAGCATGGCCAATCTTGGCTCCCATATCCCACAAAGAGAGCAGAAATGCCTGCATCTCCGCCTCGACTTTTGCCGGGCATGTATCAGGCACAAGAAACCATAAATCCCAATCCGAACAAGGCGCCAGCTCTCTTCGCCCATAGCCACCCACAGCCACCAAATCCACGCACGCCGATGCTGTTGGTGCTGTGTTCTGCCACAACTCGATTAAAAAGGCATCCACATTGCGGCACATCAGCGCACTTAATTCAGCGCCGTTATCACCGGCATCAAAGGCTTCAGAAACCGCATCAAACAGCGACGAAATGATATCCTTGTCAGCCATGGTTACTTGCAGCGATAGACGTCAAATACCTGTTCACCATCAACAATTTTACTCATGGCAACGATCGTATCCCCTTTCATTTCCGCCGCTGAATTGCGGCACAGTGTTTCCAACTCCTCGCTCATCTTCTCCTCTGAACGGGAAATGAAAGCCACTTTATCCAACACGGATACCGTCGTGCGGCCCAGCTTCTTGCAGCCGTCTATCTGACTGAGATATGCCACCCGTACATTCAAGGCATCATTTGTCGGTTCCACCCAAGGACTGCAACCGGACAAAGCAACGACCGCAACCCATAACGTCAAACTGATTCTTTTCATATGTCATCAACCTCTTTTTTTAATATATCAAGAAATGTAAGCGCATCCAACGGACGCATCGAATCCACATCCGCCTCCGCCAGTTTATCATGCAGCTGTCGTAAACGCTCCAGTTCCTCTTCCTGCCGCCTCTTTTCCGCTACAGCAAAAAGCCCCAATTGTGACTTGCCTGTTTCCGCCGCTAATTCGGAGCCATGTTCCAGTCGAAACAGGTGTTCGCGTGCGCGTTTGATGACAGGACGCGGCAACCCGGCCAACTGCGCTACCGCAATACCATAGGACTGATCGGCCGCATCTTCCACCACCTGGTGCATAAAAATAACCGATCCATTCCATTCCCGGACAGTCACAGATGCATTAAAGGCAGCGGCATGTTCATCCGGTAACTCGGTAAGCTCATGGTAATGCGTAGCAAATAACGTCAACACATCATTTGCAGCAATCAGATGCTCTGCCACTGACCATGCAATGGCAAGACCATCCCAGGTACTTGTACCCCGACCAATCTCATCGATTATCACCAGAGAACGGGATTCCATCTGGTTCAGAATAGTCGCCGTTTCCATCATCTCCACCATAAAAGTAGAACGCCCGCTGGTCAGTTCATCACCAGCGCCTACACGGGTAAAAAGACGTTTGGTTAATGGAATACGCGCCTCTTCCGCCGGCACAAAACAACCGGTATGTGCCAACCAGACAATCCATGCCACCTGGCGCATATACGTTGATTTTCCACCCATATTGGGCCCGGTTAACAGCATAAAACGACGAGACTTCAAGTCCATATGCGTGTCATTAGCTACAAACGCCTCATTAGCCGCCAAATGTCGCTCCACGACCGGGTGCCTGCCACCAACCAGTTTCAGAGCGCTCCCACCATGCACATCCGGGCATATATAGTGGTGCTTTAACGCCAAATGCGCGAAACAGGCTACCACATCCAGACCGGCCACAGCTCTAGCCGCCTGTTGAATAGCCGGTGCCTGCCCGGAAATCTGTTGTCTGAGTGATTCTACCAGCACATTTTCCCGCTGCATGGCAGCATCACGCGCGCCTAGAATTTCTGATTCAAAACTGTGTAATTCGTCGGTAATAAAACGCTCGGCGTTTACCAGCGTCTGTTTCCGCACATAATCAACCGGTGCTGATTTGGCCTGCGCCTTGGAAATCTCGATAAAATAACCGAACACCTTGTTGTATTTCACGCGCAAATTAGCCAGGCCCGAACGTTCACGTTCACGTTGCTCATAATCGCGCAACCAATCGCCCGCATCTTTTGCCAAACCACGCAAACGATCCAGTTCAGCATCAAAGCCTTCCCGAATGACCCCGCCATCACGGAACGCCTGCGGAGGCATATCAACCAGAGCACTGGCCAGATGACCGGCCAGTGGCTCCAGACCATGCAGTGCTGCAATCATTTCGATAAACAGACCGCTTCGATCTCCAAGTTGCTGGCGCAACTCAGGCAGAGCCAACAACGCATCAGTTAATCCCCGAAAATCGCGAGGTGCTGCCCGGCCAAGCACAATACGAGTAAGCATGCGTTCCATATCACGCACACCTGAAAGGCGAGAACGCAAGGCATTCAGCATATCGGAATCGTCCACCATACTCTGTACCGCATTTTGCCGTTCGTTTAACAAGTTCAGGTCAGTCAATGGCCGATCGATCCAGTCACGCAGCTGTCGCGCACCCATCGGCGTAGAGGTTTCATCCAACACATGAATCATGCCTGCTTTTGGATCTCCCGCCAGTGAACTGTACAGCTCCAGGTTACGGCGTGAGCGCGCATCAATACGCATGCTATCCGCCTGCTCAATAAATACCGGTAACGACAAATGTTCCAACGTGCACTTCTGGGTTTGTCCCAGATAAGCCAAAACTGCGCCGACAGCAGCAGCAGCCTGCTCATGTCCGTCCAGGTTCAGCGACTGCCAATCTGAAACTCCGAAATGCTGTTCAAGCTGTTCACGCGCAACCGCCACTGAAAAACTCCAGTCTCCAGAGCGGGTGATCGGCACATTTTCCAATGATGTTTCAGCCTCTGTCAGCAACAATTCCGCTGGAGCCAATACAGCCAGTTGCTCTTCCAGCCTGGCTTCACCTTGCCCCTCCAGTAATCGCCAGTGCCCACAGGATAAATCGACCGAAGCCAATCCCCAGCATTCACCTTCCCTGAAACAAGCGACCAGCGGTGCCGAGCATGCCTGATCGAGCAACTCTGACTCGGTAATGGTGCCCGCCGTAACCACCCTCACAACTTCACGTCGAACAGGCCCTTTTGAACCATCCGGCGGCTCCATTTGATCGCAAACTGCCACGCGCTTGCCCGCTGCCACCAGCTTGGCCAGATAACCATCGGCCTGATGCCATGGAACGCCAGCCATCGGAATGTCTTCACCGTTAGATTTTCCGCGCTTGGTCAATGTAATTCCAAGAATTGTTGATGCCTCTACAGCATCCTCGAAAAACATCTCGTAAAAATCGCCCATACGATAAAATAACAGGCAGTCCGCATTTTCGGACTTGATCTTCAAATACTGCTGCATCATGGGGGTATGGGCGTTGTCATCGGCCTTCTTTGTCATGCCCGCAATGTAACGGGAATGGTGAATAGTGAATAGTGGTAATAAATAGCGAG
>JAUZQI010000074.1 GCA_030951095.1 Mariprofundus sp.
CCTGGTCCACCGGGATGCCGCCCGCACCAAGCGTATACTTGTGAGTCGAATTCCAGATTTCGGGTGCAAATGCAGTCTGAATCAATGCGGTATACGTATCTGTTATACCATTGCCGGGAGAGTTGGAAACTCCACCCAGCACACTGTCGGTGGGATCCACCAACTGTGTACCCAATGCCACAAGACCCGGATCAAGCAACTTCTTACCCAGAGTCGGGAAGTTTTTACCCCCATGTGACATTTCGAAATCACTCAGTGGAGGCCCGACAGCCTGAGATGCCAGACTGGATTTGTTCAGTCCGGTCACGACAAATGGTGCCGGGACAGAGCCCGCAACAAATGGAATCGCAGTTCTCAATATCGGCGTACCAGCCAGCGCAGTAACCGTTGTGTCAAGATTGCCAAATGGGTTGACGCCATTGAAATGATGCCGTGCCCTACCATCCAGGAAGTTACGCAGATTGAACACCGCATTGATCGCAGTCGGCGCATTGCGCCCGGTAACCCTGCGCACATTCACGCCACCCACCGAGAAACCATTGGCATCGGGGAAGATCGGATTGGCTATGCTGTTTTCAACGCCGGAACCCGGATTCAGACTCAAGAACAGACGATCAAACACGCCTTCAGCACCAACAACATCATCGGTCGTGCGTAGAACGCCTGAGAATCGGTCATCAGGTATGTTGAACAGATGCAGCGGAAACAAGGCTGATGTGAGCGTTTGATTGGGGCCGAGGGCAGGTGCAAGTGCATCATTGAATTTAAACACGCCGTTCGGGCCACTACTCATGGTATTCTTAATCCGGTTATCCACACCGGCATTGAAATGGCACGATGCACAGGCCTGACCATTACTACCCACTTGCATATCCCAGAACAACGCCTTACCCAGTTTGAGGGCTGCTGCCCTGGCTGCCAACGTATCCGGGACATACTGGTTCAGACCGGAACCAGCGACCTCAGCGCTAACAGGGACAACGGGAATGGTGTTGAGCGGGACAGGTGCATCCCTCAAGGATTTCGGCAATATGCCAACCAGTTCATTGGTAAAATTCACCACAACCTGATTAGAAGTTGAAAGCCTGCCATCCGAAGCCGTCACTGTGAATGTGTATAGACCGATCGTAGTTAAGTTAACCATAACGGCAGTAGATTTGCTGCCAGTAGACGGACTAAATGTCGCTGTCCCCGGAGCAGACCCCGGCAAGGTAACCGGACTGGGGGCAAAGCTGGTGAATGTCCACTGAATTGTTAACGGATTTCCATCCGGATCAGAAATAGTTGCAGTCAACGGCACACCCGCAGTTGCAACAGTAATCGTGAAATCAGCACCGGCAAAAACCACCGGAGCATGATTCACTGCAGCGCCACCGCCGCCGCCACATGAGGCCAGCAACAGAGAAAAAGAAATAAGCATTGATATTCGTAAAAAGGATACAGCCTGACTATAAAGACCAAAGATATTAACATTAAAAATACGCATTATTCCTCTCCCAAGCATATATTTGGCGAATCGAAACACCAACAATACCCGACTGAATTAATCACCTATTCCAAAAGTTGTCAAGGTATAGTAAATTACAACCGACAAAATGACTCAGGCAGATCGCTTGAAAAATAACATCCATTTATTTTTCATGTTCCTGTCAAGCTTGTCGTATTAAGCAACACATCTGCCCTGTACGCTGATGGCAAAAAGAGCGCCTGAATTGAACACCCTCCTAAAGAGAAAAACGCTGCCTCCGACCTCTAAGGAAGCGCTGATCAAGCCATGATTCACGATCCTGCATGGGAAATGAACGATTTCTTCGTTAAAGATTTGAGTCATAGCGGTGCTATGAATTGCAATCTTTGCCTTGAGCTCCTTCATTTCCCATTGCGGTCTCATCAAACCAGATTTAATCAGCACTTCCCTAATGCGGCACATTCTCCAAATCAACGGCAACGATTTTTGAAACGCCGGGCTCGGGCATGGATACGCCGATCAATCGATCAGCCTTTTGCATGGTGATTTTGTTATGCGAAATAGATAGAAACTGCACACGATCGGCAAGCTCACGCACCATATCGGCAAATCGGCCAACATTGGCATCATCCAGTGGTGCATCAACCTCATCAAGTACACAGAATGGTGCCGGTTTAATCTTGAAAATGGAGAATACCAGCGCCACCGCCGTCAACGCCTTTTCGCCACCTGAAAGCAAGGTAACATCTTGCAAACGCTTGCCCGGTGGTTGCGCAATGACTTCTACGCCAGCGGTCAATACATCATCCGAATCCAGCCTTAATTCAGCTCGACCACCGCCAAACAGCTGAGGAAATGTCTGCTTGAAATAGATATTGGTTTGCTCAAACACTTCCTTGAAACGCTGACGCGTGGTGCGATCAATGCGTGCAATGGTTTCGGCCAGTGTAGCCAGGCTTGTTTCCAGATCCGATACCTGCCCGGCCAGAAAACCCTCACGTTCACTGGCCTGCTCGAATTCCTCGATAGCGAGCAAATTGACCGGCCCAAAGCGCCCCAGCCGCTCCTCCAGTTCCCCGGCACGTTGCATGATCACCTCGGCATCCAGTTTCTCATCGCCAAGATCAATACGCTGCAGCAAATCGGCAGCAGTACTTTGACAGCGCGTTTGAATCTCGGTTTCCACATCCTGTAAACGCGTTTCATCCTGCGCCTGCTGTACCTCGATACTCTGCCGATGTTCCGCCGCCAGTTGTAGATGTTGCCGAATCTGTCGCTCACCACGCTCGGATTCATGTTGTAACTGCTGCAACATATGGCCCCGGGTGCGCACCTCATTCATCGCCTGATGCGCCTTTTCCACAGCTCCTACAGCATGCGTCAGCTGCTGATCCAGTTCATGTTGATCTCTAGCTTGATTCAGATTTTCTTCAACCTGTTTTTGTCGTGCTCTATCGTTCTCGATTTGTCCTTTCAGGCGATGTTCTTCCTGTGACAACCGCTCCGATTCACGCAACAAATTATCACGCGCCTGGGCAAATAGCGCCATGGCCTGATCTGCCTGAGCCAACAGATGGCGAGCCTGCGCCAGCTCTTGCTCTGCCTGCCGCACCATATCATTCTGACTGTTCAGTTTTTCTTCTGACCGATCCAGCACCTGCTGATCCACATGGGTGGCCTGCGCCGCCTGTGACAACCAGTGTTTGCGCTCTTCAGTAACGGCCACCAAATCACTTTGCAAGCGCTGTTGATGCTTCTGCAGCGATTCAACCTCTGCCTGCAACCGGCCCACAGCAGCAACAAATCCGTGATAATCGCTCTCGCTTTGCATCGCCGCCAGATGCGCCTGCTGCCAAACCTGCTGCTGTCGTTCCAGCGCATGCTCTGATTCCTCAAACTGCTGTTTTACCTGAATCAGTAGCGCCTCTTCCCTCCCCCGTTGCGATTCGGCATCCCGCAATTTGCGCCGTATTGCCAGTTGCCCGGCAGTACGGTTTCCAGCCGGTGGAACAAGCCAGCCACTATCTTCCCTGCGCCAGCCATCGCGGCTCACACAACATCCCGCCAATCCTTCTACCTGAATAATCTCATCGACCAGAGTAACAGGAGCAAACACATCAAACAGCGGATGCTCTGGTCCCATTCCCATAGCATCCGCCAGCGAACTATTCTGCCCTGATGCGGAAGCATGCTGTCCGGAAAACAAGGCAACGGGTACGCCGCTGACCTGATTCATAATTTCTTTCCAGTCACCCCCGGCTGTAACGGATACTCCGGCAGGAATCCGCACATTGGCCGAACGCCCGCGCAATGCGGCGGCCACAGCCGCCTCCAGACCTTCCGGAACGTGCAGTGATTCATCCATCCAAACACCGCCTCTGGCTCTGATAGCATCCCGCAGCGTTTCAGACACATCCTGATTTTTGGTGCGCCCACGCAATTCCTGTACCACACCGTTCAACTCACGCAGGCTTGCTTCCTGTGCATTCAGAGCCTGCAAGCTCTGCTCCCGCTTGCTACGGCAACCTTCCAGATTTTCCTGCGCGGTTTCCAGATCAACCTCACAACTCCGGCGTGCATGTTGCACAGCTGCCAGCTTTTGCTCTGTGTCTTGCAAAGTGCTGGTTTGCTCATTCTGTTGATTTCCCAGCTCTACCAGTCGTTCGTTGAGTTGCCGTTCCCTTGCTTCCAGTCGCTCCAGCGCCTGCTCCGCTTGTTGGCGTTGTAGCAGCGATTGCTCATTGCTATGACGCAGACGCTCGAATTCAGCCAATAACCTGTCCCGCTGTTCGCCTTGCTCATGATAACGGGTCAACGCTGCATGAACTGATTCATCTGCTATCCGCTGATTATCCTGCAATACTGAATCATTCTGGCTGGAGAGCTGCTGTTTGATTTGCTCGATTTCGGTGACAAGTTGCTGTTGTCGCCCGGTCATCTCGGCAATATGGCTTTCCAGAACCTGTTTTCGCTCAGCAAGCAGGCGTCGATCTCCGGCCATGCGCTCTGCCTGCTGTTGCAGATCTGCCCGTTGTCGCTCGGCATGGCGCAATTCATCCTGTATGCCCTGAGCCTCGCTTTCATGTGCAATCACCCGTTCTCTCGCTGCACTGACCTCCTTCTCACAATGCGCCAGTTGCTGCGCCACATCAGCTTCAGTCGTGCGTGCTTTAGCCAATTGTTGCTCGATGGCCTGATAATTCTGCTGCAAGGAACGATAACGCAAAGCAAGATTAATCGATTGCATCTGACTAAATTCATACTGCATTTTTTTAAAGCGTTCTGCCCGGGAAGCCTGCTGTTTCAGACTGCGGCACTGGCTGCGCACCTCTTCCAGCAAATCAAGCACGCGATCAAGGTTCTGTCGGGTGTCTTTCATACGGCGCTCTGATTCACGGCGGCGTGATCGGTATTTCATTACCCCGGCGGCTTCCTCGAAAATCACCCGCCGCTCTTCCGGCTTGGCTGTCACCATGCGTGCAATCGAACCCTGCTCGACAATCGCATAAGCGCGCGTGGAAATGCCGGTATCCAGAAACAGATCCACCACATCCTTGATTCGCACCATTTTACCATTGATAAATGCATCCGAACCACCGTCCCGGGTCAAACGACGGCGAATCCGGATTTCATCCAGTTCATGGTAAGGTGAGGAAAGGGCACCTTTATCAATAGCAAAAGTCAGTTCAACATCACAGATAGCAACCGGGGCGCGTGTATCGGATCCCTGAAAAATCAGATCATCCATCACGCCACCGCGCAAATGCCTGGCCGAATGTTCACCGAGCACCCAGCGCAGCGCATCAACGATATTCGACTTGCCACAGCCATTCGGCCCGACAATCGCGGTGATACCCTGATCCAGATCTATTTTAGTCGGATCGACAAATGATTTGAAGCCAGCCATTTCAAGCCGCTTTAACCGCATTGACTAATCACTCGGTATATCCTGTAATAATGAAGCCCCTCTCCCTGTTCATTAGCTAACATTCGCAGGAAAATGCTGCGACTTCAAGCACAGGCAAGCTTTTTTACCACAAAAGACGCAAAGGAAAGACAATATATGCGTTGAACCCGGACAGGTAGATCGTCTTTTTATGCGATGCTTCTACTTTGCGTTTGTTGCATCCTTTGCGGTAAATGTTTAACCCGTCTTTGATTTACCCAGGGACGCCTTGATTAAATATGGTTTGATGAGACCGCAATGGGAAATGGAGGAGTTCAATGCAAAGGTTGCAAGGCATAGTACCGCTATGGCTCAAATCTTTAACGAAGAAATCGTTCATTTCACATGCAGGATCGCGAATCATGGTTTGATCAGCGCTTCCCTAGATGGTTCATCACCAGAAAACTGATCAGGCAGGCAACAAAGCTGGAGGCGACAATCATGTAAAGCACGATCAACTGTGCTGTCGCTGCAGCCATCGGTGCTGCGCCGGCCAGAATCATGCCGACAAAAATACCCGGCATGTGTACCAGACCGACCACCCGTAGCGTATCAATGGTCGGAATCATGGCGGTTTTTAAACCTGTGCCTACGTCACTGCCCGAGTTCAGCCGCTCAAACATAATAGAAATCGCGTTCATGCCATTGGCGGCAACCATACTGCCCAGCGGCACCAGTGTGCGGGTATCGTCACCAATCGCACCGCTCACGGCCAGCCATGGCAGCGTCACTAGCGCGGCGCAGATTAGGCCGATGCTGGCGGCAATCCATGCATGGCGCTGACCATCGAAGTGGCTGGCGCTATTGTGCCCGGCCAACACGCAGAAGCCGGAAATCAGTAGCGCCTGTGCAAGATGCGAGCGGATATCGAAGATCCAGTGCAATACAAATGCCAGCGCCAATAATTGCACCAGACCACGGCCAGAGGCGATAAGCATGCGCCGGGACAGGCCAAGCCCCTCGCGTTTGGCCCACAGCGAGACACTGGCAATGAGCAGCCAAGCCGCCAGCAGCTTGATGAGCGTATCGGTTAATTGTCCGTCAAACATTGAAACCCCCTGATTCTTCCGCAGATAGTAACGGGTGGCGGATTCAGCGTCTTGCAAGAAATATCTCGGTACCACTTACATGGAATTGGAGATAGCACGGGCATGGTATAAAATATAATCTTCGCAGCCATGATGCATTCACGGATCGCCGCACATAAAAAAACCGGACGCAAAGCGCCCGGTTTTCGATATAATGCAGAATTTGGTGGAGCCAAACGGGATCGAATTCATCGCTCCTATTTTAGCCCTCTAAACCGTTACCATTAAACAAAAAACCTGAGTTCCACACATCAAGGCGAAACCACTCATTAGCCCGAATTTGTACCAGTTGGCTGTACTAAAATCCAGCAAAACATTTTCAAAACAGTTTCACTCCCTACTTCCCCAAACTCCTGTTGAAGCTCATAAAGTTTCTCATAGAGATTTTCTTGTACGACCTCATAAATTGCAGTGGCAATTTGATTTGTGACGGTGGGTGTACCATCAAAGGCTGGCCCAAGCTCATTTTCATGCAGCATCACATCTATTGAACCCTGTGCGACTTGCGCTAATTCGTAGGTATAAACGGGCGCGCTGCTATCGGCTATCTCGTTCACCATATCTTCAGGATATTTCATATCCGGCTCTGTCTTGAACCTTTCTTCTAATTCTTCCAATGCCATTGATTTGATTTTTTCGATTGTGCTCATATTCATTCTCCATTGAGCAAAGCTCATAGATATGAATACGACATCGTGGCAAATTTATAGCCCCCGATCCAAGACATCCAAGGTGGTTTCTTTCTGATGGCTTTTGCTCATCTGTTTAGTGAGTTCCTGTACTGCCAGCTCTCCGAGTGTTTCTTTGTCTGCATAGATGCGTGTCTGCTCCTTAGCTCGCGTCAACTGAACATAGCCCATCTCTTTTGAAATCATCTTGCCAGAGGAAAAGATATAGGCACGGCTCACAGATTGACCTTGTGCCTTATGCGTTGATATAGCGTAAGCGTGTTTGATATAGCCATATTCATCAGCATGAACGGTAATAATTTCACCTGAGTCCAGTTTAGT
>JAUZQI010000075.1 GCA_030951095.1 Mariprofundus sp.
ATTGTCCGCCGCCTTCGCATGAAGGCTTAAATAACGGGGCGTAGCGCAGCCTGGTAGCGCATCTGGTTTGGGACCAGAGGGTCGGGTGTTCGAATCACCCCGCCCCGACCATTTAAGCAGAAATCAGCGACGAATGTAGCACTGGACGCGATCTGGCGAGCGCCTGTAGCTCAACAGGATAGAGCAACGGCCTTCTAAGCCGTAGGTTGCAGGTTCGAGCCCTGCCAGGCGCGCCACCGGCTAGAAATGGTGGATGTAGCTCAATGGTAGAGCCCCGGCTTGTGATGCCGGTGGTTGTGGGTTCGAGTCCCATCATCCACCCCACTATCGGTATGATCGTTTACAGCGGTGCATACAGACGCCATGATTTCGACATTGGGGCCGTTAGCTCAGTTGGTAGAGCAGCTGACTCTTAATCAGCGGGCCGACAGTTCGAGCCTGTCACGGCCCACCATATAAAGCCTTGTTTTATAAGGTATAAATAAAGAGCCACCTTCGGGGGCTCTTTTCTTTTGCACTGTCTGTGCTGTAGCTGTGCTTTCAGACAAACCACCAAGAAACCTCTGCGCCGTAAAGACAAGGTAACAGGGGGCTCTCCATTTTTTAAATGATCATATGAGCCACTTGCAAAAGCCGTGAACGGCGATTTACTTCCCCACTCCGGCACAACTCGAACTGGAATTTCGGAGAATGGAACCACCATGCTCCCCATTCCATTCCAAAAATTCACTCGAAGTGGGGTTGCAACTCACCCACTCAGACTTTTGCAAGTGGCTCATATTGTAACGCATTGTAAATAATGAGGGAAATCCACAGTTAAAGGTTGGATTGGGGCGCTCATCCTGTTTTTATTGTTATGCTGTAACAGTATAAAAAAAGGAGAATCCCAATGAGAAAAAATGCCCGTTTGCGACTGCAATGGAAAGTCCCACAAGGGAATCGATGGCACCATATGAAAAGTTCTATGCGCACTTCTAACAAAACGGTAACCATCCCGATGATTCCTGACAATAAATGCAAGGCGAAAATAACATAATTAGTGATTCAGGTCACATTATGTTTTGGGGCGGGCGATAGAAACGAAACCATATTAACACACACACGTTGTAAAGGAGTATATGCTATGCAAACTAGTAATGTTATGATGGAACGGAATAAAATAGATAAAAAAGCTATTGTTGCAATAGTTATTATGATTGGTGTCGTGCTTATAGCTACTGCCTATTTATAATATCGTATACTAAGCTGCCTGAACCGAAGACTTTTATGTTTTCGGGCCGGATTTTCAAGTATTCAACCATTCTCCAAAATTTGTGCTATAATAGTGGCCTGATTAGCCAATTTTTAGGAGAGGAACATGAACAAACCATGGTTTCAAAACATTACGGTTCTCATCTGCTCGGTGTGGGTTATTCTGTCATTGATTGTAATGGAACTATTGTTATCCCAGTGATTTACCATACCGAAACAAGCTGAATTCAATGTGCAGGATGGCAGATTTGCCGCATGAGTTATCTGTCTGTACCTGATCATCTAAGATCATCTAAAAACATGTATTCCAAACGTTTTAACTGGAGCCGATGTCCGGAATCGAACCGGAGACCTTCTCATTACGAGTGAGATGCTCTACCAACTGAGCTACATCGGCCTATGGATATCGCGCAAGGCGGCGCATTGTAGCAGTGCTTTGCAGGATTGGAATATGTCAGTTTCTGCTGATTGACTGAATCGCTGCCAGCAGGGCAGGTGCTGCGGTTTCAGTACGCATGATGCGAGGGCCGAAACTGAGCGACTGAAAGCTGTTTTGTGTTAATCTGTCGAGATCGCTTGTGTTCCAGCCACCTTCAGGGCCGATGGCCAGTGTTATATCTAATGCAGGGGCAATGTTGTCTCTCTGCTGTTGCCAACGTGCATTTGTTCCCGGGTGTAGGGTAAAACACAGCCCGCGTTGATCGATATCCGCCAACCGATGGCGCCAGTGCACTTCAGGTACTGCGGTGCGGCCACTTTGCTCGGAAGCTTCAATGATGATTTTTTGCCAGCGTTGCATGCGTTTCATTAACTTTGCACCGTCCAGCTTGAGCGATGAACGTTCGCTCCTGACGATTTGGAAGCTGGCCGCGCCCAGCTCTGTTGCCTTTTGCAGTACTATTTCAATTTTCTCGCTTCGGCATGCCGCTTGTACAATATGTACCCGGCATGGCATTTCCCGGTTGATATCCGAAAATGATTCAATCAGGCAGGTTGAGTGTTGGCGGGTCAGTTGTTCTATTCTGCAGTGAAATTCACCGCCTTTTCCATTGAATAGTACGAGTGGTTCCTCTGCAGTAAGGCGCATGACATTGCGCAGATAATGGGCTTGATCATGAGGAAGCGGGATACGGGTTCCGGATATAAGTTCCTGATTCAGGTAGAGGCGACATAACATAGGGGGGAGATTCGACTTGAATTGGCCAATAGTTGCAAGCTCTTGACCCTTGGTTTCGATAGCCCATGATGCGCGCATGTTTTTTGGCAGTCTGGATTCACAACAATGGCAGTCGGTTCGCTACTGGAAACCAAAAGAGGCTGGTATCAGTCGCGATTGTGCTGCGGTGTTGACTACTGCGGGCTCATTGACACGCTTTCTTGAACGCCATTTTGGCATTCGGCTGGAGGTGCGATTGCATGACCAGTTCGTGGATCATACCAGATCTGATGAGGCAGTATTGCTGGACAGTCATACGGCTGATTCCGCACTGAGAAGACAAGTGTCGCTGATGCATCGAGGTTCGGTAATGTTTGATGCCGAATCGGTGCTGCCTCTGGATGAGTTGCCTGCCGATCTGATGTGTGACCTTCAGGAAGGCAAACGACCACTTGGGAATCTGTTACTGGATCGTGGCTTGTCATTGGCACGTTCCGATTTGAGTGTGGTGCAATTGAATTTGAATGGCTTACATCATGGTCGCTGGGCCCGGCGTTCGGTATTACGCTCTCCGTCAGGAACCCGGGCACTGGTCGTTGAAGTGTTTCATCCTGAGATGTGGAAACGCATCGAAACCACAGCCCGTCGATATTTCAATTAGGCACGAACCCGGTTTTATGTTTTTTTCGCCTGTTGGCTCATGCCCGGACTGGTACAGACTGCTGCGTATTGATCGACCAGTGGGTTACTGGTTATTGCTGTGGCCGACCTTGTGGGGGCTACTGGCTGCATCGGGTGGTTTACCAAGCTTGAAGAATACGCTGGTATTTGTTGGCGGCGTATTGTTGATGCGCTCGGCTGGCTGCGTTGTTAATGATTTTGCAGATCGCAATTTTGACCCGCATGTTGAACGCACCAAAGATCGCCCGATTGCCGCAGGCCGCATTTCACCGAGGGCGGCATTGGCCGGTTTTATGTTGATGCTGACGATGGCATTGTTGCTGGTGGTGCAAACATCTGCCTTTGTGGTGGAACTGGCGGTGGTTGGCGCGGTGTTAGCTGGCTGTTATCCTTTTTTGAAACGGTATACCCATTTTCCACAGGCTTGGCTGGGGATGTCATTCGGTTGGGGTGCAGTTATGGCCTGGGCAGCGGAAGCCGGTGATATTTCGTCGCCAGTTCCATGGTTGTTATTTGCTGCCAACATCTGCTGGTCGCTTTCCTACGATACGGCTTATGCGTTGGGTGATCGTGAAGATGATCTTAAAATAGGTGTTAAATCAACGGCGCTCTGGTTGGGAGAACACGCGGTGCCGGCTATTGTTCTGCTCGGACTGTTGGCCGTGGCGCTGCTGGGCGTCGTGGCATTCGAACTTGGCGGGTTCTGGGTGGGAATGAGTTGGTGGATGGCGCTGATTTTGCAGCTATTGCTGTGTGGTCGGCTGTTACGTTGCGGAGAGCGCTGGGGGTTCACCTTTTTCCTGCAATCCCATTATGTTGGGATGTTGTTTGTTTCCGGTTTTGTAATGCAAGGCTTGTCGACTCTGTTCTAATGTATAGAATTGCCCGTTCACGGGGGCGACTTGGTATCGACGGAGATACTGAACCCTGTGGGGCATGTCGGGTTGTTGGTCCCGTAAAAAGCTGGCACTTGCATATAATTGCAAACGACGACGTAGAACTAGCTTACGCTGCGTAAGTTACCCCG
>JAUZQI010000076.1 GCA_030951095.1 Mariprofundus sp.
GGCGATTTTACCCTCCGTCATGGTTGGTGACAGTTGCGTCATAAATACATCAATCGGCATTTGCTTTTACCTCAAACCCTTTTTGCTCCATCAAGCCCGGCCGCAGGCGGTGCGAGCGGCTTCTACAATATCGCGGACACTGGGTAGTGCCAGAGACTCCAGATTGGCCGCATATGGCATTGGCACATCCTTGCCTGTTACGCGAATGACTGGCGAATCGAGATCATCAAAGGCACGTTCCATAATGCGGGCGGAAATTTCCGCACCAATGCCTGCAAAGCGCCAGCCTTCCTCAACGACAACCGCACAGTTGGTTTTAACAACGGAAGTGATAATCGTATTTTCATCGAGCGGGCGAATGGTGCGCGGGTCAATGACTTCGGCCTCGATGCCTTCTTTGGCCAGCTCTTTGGCTGCGGCCAGTGCAAACCCGGTCATGCGTGAATGCGCTACAATGGAAACATCGGAACCGGCGCGTTTCACATCGGCTTTGCCCAATGGAATAATGTATTCATCATCTGGAACTTCGCCGACATCGCCATAATTAATCTCGTTCTCGATAAAAATAACAGTATCATTGTCACGAATCGATGCTTTCAATAAACCTTTGGCATCAGCGGGATTGGATGGCATGACTACTTTCAGGCCCGGCACATTGGCCATCCAGTTCTCCAGACTCTGTGAATGTTGCGCACCTACGCGTGCAGCGGATCCGCCGGCTCCACGGAACACCATCGGCACAGAATATTGACCACCGGACATGTATTTCATCTTGGCAGCTGCATTGACGATCTGGTCGAGCGCCAGCATGGCAAAGTTCCACGTCATGAATTCGATAACCGGGCGCAAACCTGTCATGGCGGCACCCACACCAAGCCCGGCAAAACCCAGTTCGGTAATCGGTGTGTCAATCACACGTTTGGGGCCGAATTTATCCAGCAATCCCTGCGAGACTTTATACGCGCCGTTGTATTCGGCTACTTCTTCACCCATCAGGAATATGCTTTCATCGCGGGTCATTTCTTCGGCCATGGCCTGATTCAGTTCTTCACGGTAGGTAATCTTGCTCATCCGACTCTCCCGGGGTAAGGATACGCGCCTTCAATCGGGTCGGTGTAAATATCAGTCCATAATTCAGCGGCATCGGGTTCCGGCTGTGCCTCGGCCGCTTTGGCAATGGCCGCAATCTCTTTCTTGATATCGCGATCCTTCTGCTTGAAGGATTCTTCGGTGGCCAGACCTGCTTCAATCATTTGTGCCTGCAATCGGGCAATCGGATCGCGACCGGTGCGCCATTCATCAACTTCTTCACGGGTACGATACGTTGCCGGGTCGGACATCGAGTGGCCGCGGTAACGATAGGTCATCGCTTCAACCAGAATTGGCCCTTTGCCAGAGCGCGCGTGCTCAATGGCTTCGCTCATTTTCTTATCAAACTCCAGCACATCCATGCCATCGATTTTCATGCCGGGAATCTTGAACGAGATACCGCGCTTGAACAGTTGTGTTTCAGCCGAAGCCCTGTCGAGAGAAGTACCCATGGCGTACTGATTGTTTTCGACCATGAAGACTATCGGCAGTTTCCATAGCGCCGCCATATTAAACGACTCATACACGGCGCCCTGATTGATGCCTCCGTCACCCATGACGCAAATGGTGACCCGCCCGTCTTCCTTGTACCAGCTGGAGAAACCAAAGCCGAGCCCAATTGGCACCTGTTCACCCACAATGCCATTACCGCCGGCAAAGTTTTTGTCGGCATCAAACATATGCATTGAGCCGCCCTTGCCTTTCACAACACCACCGGCACGCCCGAGTAGTTCAGCCATTACAGCAGTCGGGTCAGATCCACGCGCCAGGACATGACCATGGTCGCGGTAACTGGTCATCATATAATCTGTGGCTTCGGCTGCATGTTGCATGCCTACGCAAACCGCTTCCTGGCCATTACACAGATGGCAAAAGCCACCGATCTTTTTCAAGCCATACATCTGGCCTGCTTTCTCTTCAAACCGACGAATAAACAGCATTTTATCATGCATCTCGTGCAGCTGTTCCTGTGCAAAAAACATGCCGTCATGTGTGATGCCAGCATCCTGTTTCTGCTTTGCAGACATATTGCCCCCGGCAAAATATATAAATGATAACCCGCGAATGATGCCCAAGCACATCATCACCAGCAACCTGCATTCCAGTGTGGTCTTTTTTTGTTGCACTGGCAATCACAAGAAACGTTGAAAAACATACATTATACTGGAAAAATAAGTTGAAATTGCAGGCATCAAGGGTGATTCGGGCATCCATGCCCTCACCCTGTCGGGCGGTCTGAAGACCGTCCAAACGGCATCCTGCCTTTTTGTGATTCGGGCATCCATGCCCTCACCCTGTCGGGCGGTCTGAAGACCGTCCAAACGGCATATTTCTACTGAATCAACACTTCTGCAGGAATGCCCAAGCCTTGATTCAATTTCCTGATCATATTAAGAGACAGATTGCGCTTGTGAGCCAGTACTTCATAAACACGGTTGCTCCGACCGATCATAGGCTCAAGATCCTTAATGGATAAGCCCTGTTGCTCCATTTCAAATTTGATAGCCGCAACAGGATCTGGCATGCCAATGGGATAACATCTAGCCTCATAAGCCTCAATCAAAGTGACCAGTACATCTAACTGTTCACCCTCTGGCGAGTCCTTTTCTGCCGTCATAAGAGATTCAACCTCTTTTAATGCTAGCCGATAATCGGCTTCTGTTTTTACGGGTTTAATATCCATGATCACCACCTCTCATGATTAAATAGTTTGAACATCAATGCTGTCATATTGTTCATGCGTACCAATAAAGCGAATATAAACCACGCGGTAAGCATAATTTATCCATACGACCAACCTGTACTTATTTCCTGCAATATTAAACACAACACGCCCATCCCGAAGTACGCTTGCATTCTTAAACTGACTTTTCAGTTCTGCAGGCGTAGACCAGTCAGCTTTCAACGTATGTTGATACCATGCCTCAAGGGACTCCTTTGAGTCCTTATAAGGTGAACGACTATTCAAAAACTCATTTATTGCTGATCTGGCAATGATTCTCATGGTCGATAACAATAGTCCCTTATTGGGACTCCGTCAACATATGCCATCATCGTGTCAGGGTATGATACTAAACCACAATCAAAATGCGCGAAGCAAGACCAGGTACTGAAACTGTTATGGATTGGTTTTCTCTGCCTTTCCTCTGTCTCCCAGGGGAGCCTCTCTTGCTTCGCACCACGGGCATTTCCTTCGGTCACAATTCATCTTCTGCTCTCTGTGGTAAAAAACCTTATGCGTTTTGCAATTCGATTTCACGGGCAGGGGACGAAGCAGACAAAGAGAAATATCGCATTCTCACTGTACTTGCACAAGCTACCCAATCGGCGTTGGATTAGCCGATTACTGTCCGCACAGGAGCAATGGATGGGTGACGATCGCAGGCTGGTGTATAGCACGGAACATGGTTCGCTGGATAAACCGAT